>NZ_AMRL01000010.1 GCF_000299935.1 Oceanibaculum indicum P24
GCCTTCCTGCAGCGTGCAGGCGACCGCCGCCATATCGCCCTCGACCAGCTTCTCCAGCGCCGCGCGATGGCGGGCCAGCAGCTCGGTCAGACGTTCGGGATCGCGGGCCGAGAAGGGGAAGATGGTTGGCCCTTCGAGCGGCACGCCCACGCGCTCCTGCCGGAATTCCTCGATCACCAGATGCGCGTTCGATCCGCCTGCCCCGAAGGAGCTGAGGCCGGCGAGGCGCGGCAGTTCCCGCCCGTCCACGACCGGCGCGCGCCAGGGAGCGAGGTCGCGCTGCACCCGGAACGGCGTCGCGGCGAAATCGATGCCCGGATTTAGTGTCGTCGAATGCAGCGACGGCACCAACCGCCCATGGCGCATCTGCAGCAGCAGCTTGGTGAGGCCGGCGATGCCGGCGGCACTCTCGCAATGGCCGATATTGGATTTCACCGAGCCGATGGCGCAGAAGCCAGTGTCGTCGGTTTCCTGCCGGTAGGCTTTGGTCAGCGCGGCGATCTCGATGGGGTCGCCCAGGCTGGTGCCGGTGCCATGCGCCTCGACATAGGAAATCGCGCGCGGCGACACCCCGGCGCGGTCCAGCGCGCGGCCGATCACATCCGCCTGCGCATTCGGATTCGGCACGGTATAGCCGTTGGTCTTGCCGCCATGGTTCAGCATGGAACCACGGATCACGCCATGGATGCGGTCGCCATCGGCCAGCGCGCGGTCCAGCGGCTTCAGCAGCACCGCGCCCACGCCCTCGCCCGGCACATAGCCGTCGCCGCCCGCCCCGAAGGATTCGCAGCGCCCCTTGCTGGACATGAAGCGGCCCTGCGACAGCGCCAGATACTTGTTCGGATGCAGCGTCAGATTCACGCCGCCGGCCAGCGCCACCGAACAGCCGCCACCGCGCAGGCTGTCGATGGCCAGATGGATCGCCGTCAGCGAGGAGGAGCACATGCTGTCCACCGCCAGGCTGGGGCCGTGGAAGTCGCAGAAATAGGAGACCCGGTTGGCGATGGTGGCGGCGGACCCGCCCAGCGCCATCGGCTGGCCCGCCTGGCTCTTCTCCGCGCCGTAGAGCTGATATTCCTCGTACATCACGCCGACGAAGACGCCGACATCCTGCCCGCCCAGGCTGGCGCGGGTATGGCCGGCATCCTCCAGCGTCTCCCAGGCGCATTGCAGGAACAGCCGCTCCTGCGGGTCCATGAACTCCGCCTCGCGCGGGGAGATGTTGAAGAACAGCGGGTCGAACTGGTCAAAACCGGAGAGGAAGCCGCCCCATTTGCTGTTGGTCTTTCCCGGCTTGCCCGGTGCGGGATCGTAGAAGCTTCTATGGTCCCAGCGTTCTGCCGGCACTTCGGTGATGCCGTCGCGCCCGGCGGCCAGATTGGCCCAGAATTCGTCCAGATCGCGGGCACCGGGGTAGCGCCCGGCCAGGCCGATGATGGCGATGGGCTGCTCGCCCGCCCCTTGCGCCAGCGGTTTGCCGCGCCGGACCGCCGGTTCCGCCCGCAAGGCTTGTGCCGGCCTGGCGGGCGAGGCTCCGGACAGCGCCGCCAGCCGCGCCGCGTGATGCTCAAGGAAATAACCGGCCAGCGCCGCCAGAGTCTGATGCTCGAAGAACAGGGTCTTCGGCAGCGGGCCGAAATCCGCCTCCAGCACATCGGTCAACCGCACGATCAGCATGGAATCGATGCCATAGGCCTCGAACGCGGCCTCCGGTTCGATCTGCGCCGCTTCCATGCCGATTTCGCGCGCCAGCACCCCAGCCAGATAGGTCTCCGCCGCCTGCCGCAGCGGAACGGCGGAGTCGGCCCTGGTCTCAGCCTCCGTCACGGGACGGGCCGCGACGCGCACGGTGAAGCCGCGCAGCCTTGCATAGAGACGGCCCTCGTCATCGGCGAGGTCGATATCGAATTTCAGCACGCTGCTGCTGCCGGGCCGCAGCCGCAGATACGCCCAGATGCCGTCGCCCGCCGCAGCGGGCAGCGGGCGCAGCAGTTCCAGCCGTTCCAGCACGAAGGGCAGGGCGGCCTTGGCTTCGCCACCTGCGCCACCAGCCAAAGCAATGCAGGCCTGGAAGGCGCCATCCAGCAGCGACGGGTGCAGCCCGAAGGCCTCACCCGATTGCGCCGCCGCTTCCGGCAGCACCAGATGCGCCAGCGCCTCATCCTTACCGCGCCGCAGCACGCGCACCGGCTGGAAGCTTGGCCCGTAGTCCAGCCCCAGCGACGCGTAGCTGTCATACAGCCAGCGCGGCGACAGTTCGTCCGGGCAGCGGGCGCGCAGGCCGGGCAGATCGAGCACCGGCGTCACGCCTTCCGCCAGCGGCCCGACCGTGCCGCGCACATGCAGAATCTCCTCCGGCCCGCTGGTCAACCGGAAGGCGCTGTCGCCACCCTCTGCCTGTGCCAGTGACACGGTGACGGTCAGCGGCGCCGTGACCATGACCGGCTGTTGCCACACCACCTGGCGCAGCAGCACCGACCGCTGAAGATCGTCACCGGCATAGGCGCGGCGGGCCAGTTCCAGGCTCATCGCGCCGGGCAGCACGCAGGCGCCCCGGAAGCGGTGATCGTGCAGGTAGAAGGACTCGGGATGCAGGGTCAGCGCATAGGGCGCGTCGGCAGTAACGGCCGGCGTCGCCGCGCCGGCGATGTTGTAGATATCCCGCGCGAAGGGATAGGTCGGCAGGTGCAGCCGCCGGCGCGGCCCGTTTTGCAGATTTTCCCAGGCAACGATCCCACCCGCGACCCAATGCCGGGCAATGTCCGCCAGCGTTGCGCTCTCCGGCAGCGTGCCGGCCGGTGATGCATCCCCGGCGGCAAGCCTGCCAGCAAAGACCCCGCTGCCCGACCCGGCAAGCCAGCCGGCCAGCCGCTCCCGAACTTCTGCCAGCGAGCCGGCGGTGAAGGCAAGGCGCTGGCGCATCGCCTCGCGCCCCACCTGCAGCGTATGGGCGATATCCGCAAGGTCGGCATCGCTGAATCGGCCCCCCTCCAGCGCCGCCAGCAGCTGTGCTGCCTGCTCGCGCAGCCGCACCTCGTCACGCGCCGACAGCACGATCAGCACCGGCCCCGCCTTCGCCTGAGCCGGTGCAGGCGGCACATCTTCCTCCAGCACGACATGCGCGTTCACGCCGCCGAAGCCGAAGGAGCTGATGCCGGCGCGGCGCGGCAGTTCGCGGCCCTGCGCATCGCGCAGCCGCGCCCAGGGCCGGGCCTCGCGCAGGATGCGGAACGGGCTGTCCGTGAGGTCGATATAGGGGTTCTGCTCGGCGCAATGCAGGCTGGCGGCCAGCGTGCCGTGGCGCATCTCCAGCAGCAGCTTGGCAAGCCCGGCAATGCCGGCGGCCAGTTCCAGATGGCCGATATTGCTCTTCACCGCGCCCAGCCAGCAGCCTTCATTCTCGTAAGACGCGTCGGGGCTTTCGGCATAGAGGTCGCGGAAGGCCGCTTTCAGCGCGTTCACCTCCACCGGGTCGCCCAGCGCCGTGCCGGTGCCGTGCGTCTCGATATGGGTGATGGTGCGCGGGTCGATGCCGGCGCGGCGATAGGCCTGCACCAGCAACGCCTTCTGCGCCGCCGTGTTCGGCGCGGTCAGCGAATTGGCGCGCCCGCCATGATTGACCGACGAGCCACGGACGATGGCATAGACCGCGTCGCCGTCGCGCCTTGCCTCGGACAGGCGTTTCAGGAAGATCATCCCGACGCCCTCGCCGCGGCCATAGCCATCGGCATCCTTCGAGAAGGTCTTGCAGCGCCCGTCCGGCGCCAGCATGCCGGCCTTGGCGAAATTGATGTGCGCCTCGGGCGTGACGATGCTGTTCACCCCGCCGACCAGCGCCATCTCGCAATCGCCGTTGCGCATCGCCTCCAGCGCGCGGTGCAGCGCAACCAGGGAGCTGGAGCAGGCGGTCTCCACCGGCTCGCTCGGGCCATGCCAGTCGAAGAAATAGCTGATCCGGTTCGGCCCGACCGAGGGCACCGCGCCGGTCGCCACATAGCCCTCGCCGCCGGTATCCTCGCCGATCATCTCGCGGTAGCCGCTGGAGGAGGTGCCGACGAACACGCCGACCGAGCGGCCCGCCAGGCTGCGCGGCGCGTGGCCGGCATCCTCGATGGCCTTCCAGGCATGCATCAGCATCAGCCGCTGCTGCGGGTCCATCAGCTTCGCCTCGCGCGGCGAGATGCCGAAGAACAGCGGATCGAACGCGAACACCCCGTCGATGAAGCCGCCCCAATGGATGTTGGTGCGGTTCGGCTCGCGCTTCGGATCGCCATCATAGGCGCGCCAGTCCCAGCGATCCGCCGGGATGCGCTCCATGCAATCGCGCCCGGCCAGCAGATTGGCCCAGAACTCATCGGCATCCGCCGCCTTCGGGAAGCGGCAGCTCAGCCCGACGATGGCGATGGGGTCGTCATCCCCGCCAAAGGACGGGGCCAAGGGCTGGACAACAGCCGGGGCGGGCGCGGGATCGGCAACGGGTTCTGCTGCTGGCATCTGCCCGGATATATGGTCCGCCAGCCGCGACAGGGTGGCGAACTCGAAGAAATCGGCCGGCGTCAACGACAGGCCAAGCGTCTCGTTCACCGCCGAGGCGAACACCGTCATGGTGATCGAATCGAAGCCGAACTCGCCCAGCTCCGTATCGGAATCGAGCACCGACGCCTCGACCTCCAGCACCCGCGCGGCCACCCCGGTCACCGCCGTCAGGGCGCGGGCGAGGCGCTCATCCTCACTCTCGGCGGCAGCGGCGGGCAGGGGCGGGGCAGGCGCCGGTTGCACCACAGGCGCGGCAGCCACCGGTATCGTCTGCGGGGCAGGCGCAGCCTGTGTGCCGACCCAATAGCGCGTGTGGTCGAACGGATAGCCCGGCAATGAGATACGGCGGGGCGGGCGGCCCTTGCGCAGGGCGCGCCAATCGACCGCCAGCCCGCCGGCCCAGAGCTGCAGCAGCGTGTCCGCCCGGCCGCGCTCCGCAAGCCCGGCGACGGCGGCGTTCAGTTCCGCATCGCTTTCCAGCACCGCCATCATCGCCCGGTTCGCTTTCACCTGCCCGACATGCAGGCCGGTTTCTTCGACGCGTCCGTCCAGATAGGCGGTCAGCCGGTCGAGCAGCGCCGGAACATCCGATGCCTGGAAGGCCAGCCGGTGCTCCATCGCGTCGCGCGCCACCTGCAGCGTCCAGGCGATGGCGGACAAATCGGCCGCCTCGCCCATTGCCGCCACGGCATCGCGCAGCAGCCGGGCGCTCTCGCGCAGCTGCTCCGGCGTGCGTGCCGACAGCACGATCAGCGCCGGGCTGCTTTCCTGGTCAACCGGCTGTTCGGGCGCGACATATTCCTCCAGCACCAGATGCGCGTTGGAACCGCCGAAGCCGAAGGAGCTGACCCCGGCACGGCGCGGGATCTCCCGTCTTGCAGCATCGAGCGTGCGCGGCCAGGGCCGGTTCTCGCGCACCACCTCGAACGGGCTGCCCGCCAGCTTCAGATAGGGGTTCAGCGCATCGCAATGCAGCGTCTTTACCAGCTGGCCGTGGCGCATCTGCAGCAGCAGCTTCAGCACGCCCGCCGCGCCGGCGGCCAGCTCCAGATGGCCGATATTCGACTTCACCGAACCGATTCCACAGGCCATCGAAACGCCCGGTCCGTACTCGGCTTCCGCCTCTTTCGCGAGATCGGCGAAGGCGGCCCGCAGCCCCTCCACCTCGATGGGGTCGCCCAGCTTCGTGCCGGTGCCATGCGCCTCGATATAGGAAACCGTGCGCGGATCGAATCCCGCCTGGCGATAGGCGGTGCGCAGCAGCTCGGCCTGCGCCTTCGGGTTCGGCGCGGTCAGCGAGCCGGCGCGGCCGCCATGGTTCTCCGCCGAGGCGCGCACCACGGCGAGGATACGGTCGCCATCGCGTTCCGCATCGGCCAGCCGCTTCAGGAACACCAGCCCCAGCCCCTCGCCGCGGGCATAGCCATTGGCCGCGTCCGAGAAGGGCTTGGAGCGCCCGTCCGGCGACAACATGCCGGCCCGGCTGAAGCCGATGAAGGAATCCGGCAGCAGCAGCGTGTTCACCCCGCCGGCAATGGCGGTGTCGCAGCCGCCGGAACGGATCGCCTCGACGGCGCGATGGATCGCCACCAGCGCGCTGGAACAGGCCGTCTCCACCGCCACACTTGGCCCGTGCAAATTCAGGAAATAGCTGATCCGGTTCGGCCCCAGCGACGGGGCGAGGCCGGTCATCGCATAGCCTTCGACCACAGCACCCGATGCCGCCGCCAGCCTGCCATAGCCGGTATCGGCGATGCCGACGAACACGCCGGTGCGGCTGCCCGACAGGCTGCGCGGGGCATAGCCGGCATCCTCGATGACGCGCCAGGCCTGGGTCAGCAGCAGGCGCTGCTGCGGGTCCATCATGCGCGCTTCCGGTGCCGACAGGCCGAAGAAGCCGGCGTCGAAAGCGCCGATGCCGTCGATGAAGCCGCCCCATTTCACATTGGTGCGGCCGGGCTCCTTCACCGGGTCGCCCCACACCGCGCGCCAGTCCCAGCGTTCAGGCGGGATCTCGCCGATGCAGTCGCGCCCCTCCACAAGGTTGCGCCAGAAGTCACCAACATCGGCAGCGCCGGGCAACACGCCGCTCATGCCGATGATGGCGATGGCATCGCGTGGCGTGTCGGACGCCATCGCCGGTTTCGGCGTGGGCTGGGGCTCCGGTTTCGAGGCTGGCGCTGCGGCTGGCGCCGCCACCGTCGCGGCCACGCCCAGCGCCGCAGCCATGCGGTCCGATTCGGCCGCCGCCAGATGCGCCGCCAGCCCGTCCAGCGTCGGATGCTCGAAGAACAGGGTCGGCGTCAGCTCCAGCGCGAACCGATCGTTCAGCGCATTGGCGAACTGGGTGAAGCTGATCGAATCGAAGCCATATTCGGTCAGCTCGATATCCGGCGCGAGGTCGTCCAGCCCGACCTTCAGCTGCGCCGAGACCATGCGCATCAGCGCGTCCAGCACCGCCGCGCGCAAGGCACCGCTATCGACCGAGGCGGCCGCCGGCTTTTGGAAGACGGGCGCCTCCGGTGCGTCGAGCAGGCGGCGGCGCAGCCGTGCAGCATCGCCCGGCGCCACCAGCAACCGCGCCTCATTTCCGGCCAGCGCGGCATGGATCGCCGCCAGTCCGTCCGCCGTCTCCAGCGGCACCAGCCCGGTGGTGCGGGTCATCAGCCGCTCGCTGGCCGCATCCATCTGCATGCCGCCCTCGCGCCAGAGCGGCCAGGCGATGGCGAGGGTGCGGCCCTGGCAGGCACCGGCGGCGCGGCGCGCCTCGCGCGCCTCCGCGAACCCATCGAGGAAGGCGTTGGCGGTGGCGTAATCGGCCTGTCCCGGATTGCCGAGCGCGCCGGACAGGGAGGAGAAGATCAGGAAGAAATCCAGCGGCTCCGCCCCGATGGCGCGGTCGAGATGGAACGTGCCGGCCAGCTTCGGCGCCAGCACCTCGGCCAGATCCTCCTGCGTCTTGCCGGCCAGCGCCTTGTCGCGCAGCAGCCCGGCGGCCTGGATCACCCCGTCTAGCCTGCCATGCTCGCGGCGGATGGCAGCAACCAGCGAGTCCACCGATGCGGCATCGGTCAGATCGACCGGCTGGAACGACACCCCGTCCGGCAAGGCCGCATCCGGCGCGCGCCGGCCCGCCAGCACGATGCGGGCGGCGGGCGCATGGGCGCGGATATCGTCTGCCAGCAGGCGCCCCAGCGCGCCCGCGCCGCCGGCAATCAGATAGACACCATTGTCGCGCCACGCGGGAGAGGCCTTGGCGGCAGCAACCTCGCGCCAGCCTTGCATGGAGGACACGCCGTCCCGGAAGCGCAGCAGCGCGTGTTGCGGCGTGCGGGCAGCCTGCGCCAGTCGTTCCGCCAACGCCGACGGGCTCAGCCCCGGCTCGACGCAGACCACCTGCCCCCAGAGATTACCATGCTCCAGATGTGCGCTGCGCAGCATGCCGGCCAGCGCCGCCAGCATCGGCGCCTCCGGCCCGTCCGGCAGCGCCAGTTGCACCAGCACCGGGGATTTCGCCGGCAGCAGCGCTTGCAGGAAACCAAGAAGCTGCCGGCTGTACGCCGCCAGCCCGTCGCCGGTGAGCGCCTGGCACTCCCAACCCGGTAGCGAAGGCGCTTCGAGGCCGATCAGCAGCGCATGGCGGGCAGCGAAGCCGGCGGGATCGAATGACGCCGCCGGCACGAGCAGCCAGTCCGGCGCGAAATGCAGCACGGAGCCCGTTGGCTGCGCCTGCAGGATGCGCGTGGCGAAACCGCGCAGCCGCACGCAGACCATACCCTCCGCATCCAGCAGGTCGAGATCGAGGGTGCGCACCCGCTCCCCCTGCCCTTCGGCGGCGGGACGGATGGCGACCCAGCAATCGGCGGGCACGGCGCGCAGCAGCTCGACCGACTCCAGCGCGAAGGGCAGTGCCGCCCCGCCTTCCGACGGCGTGCCATCCGGGTTCAGCGCCATGCCGATGGCCGCCTGGAAGGCGCCGTCCAGCAGGCTGGGATGCAACGCAAAGCCGCTTTGCGCCACCGAGTCCGCCACGGAAGCGGGCAATCGCAGCCGCGCCAGCACGCCTGCCTCACCGGTGGAGAGCGAGACCAGCGCCCGGTGCCCCGGGCCATACTCCAGCCCCAGTGCCACGAAGGCTTCATAGATGCGCGCCGCGTCATGGCTGTGCGGATACGCCGACCTTAGCGCCGTCAGGTCGGCGGGCTGGGGGGCATCGCCGGTAGACTCGGCCAGCAGCATCTGCGCGTGCAGGTCGCGCGCGTTCTCTTCGTTCAGGCTGGCGATCTCGATGCGGGTACCGCCCGACGCCCGATTCACCGCGACTTCGACCGTGACCGGTTCGGTCACGATCAGCGGCTTCAGCCAGACAATCTTGCGCAGATGCGTGGCGGGCAGGCCGGCCTTTTCGGCGGCGGCGCGCGCCAGCTCCAGATAGGCGACGCCGGGCAGCACCGGATTACCCTGCACGCGATGATCGGCGAGGAAGAATTCCGTGCCGGTGAAGCGCAACGTGTAGCGGTCCGCGCCGGCTCCGGTCAGCGTAAAGCCGCCGGTTTCCAGCTTTGCCTCCGCGACCTTGGCGTCACCCAGCGGCAGCCAGTATCGCTTGCGCTCGAACGGATAGGTCGGCAAGGCGAGCCGCCGCCTTGCCTGACCCTCATGCAGCGCCGCCCAGCCGATGGTCGCCCCCGCCGCCCAGCGCGACGCGATATCCGCCAAAGCCATACCGGCAGGATCGAGCGCCTCTCCCTTGCCGACGCGCGGCGCGGTGCCTCGGTGCGCGGCCTGCCCATCTTTCAGGAAATCATCGATCTGGCGCAGCAGGTCCGCACCGTTGCTGGCAACGAAGGCGACCCGCTCGCGCATCGCATCGCGGCCGATCTGAAGCGTGTAGGCGAGATCGGCCAGATCGGCGGTTTCGGCGAACGGCCGCAGCTGCTCCACCGAAACCCGCAGCGCGGTCGCGGTCCGCGCCGAGACGGGCAGCAGGAACGGCCCGGCAGCCTCAGCACGGGCCGGCGCGGCGGCGGGGATATATTCCTCCACCACCAGATGCGCGTTGGCGCCACCCGCCCCGAAGGAGCTGATGGCCGCGCGGCGCGGCTGCTCCACCCCGTTGATAGTGGCCCGCACCCACGGGCTTTCCTTGTCCAGCAGATGGAACGGCGTGCCCGTGAGGTCGATCAGCGGGTTCGGCGTCTCGCAATGCAGGCTGCGGTAGCGCGTGCCGTCGCGCAGCGCCAGCAGCACCTTGATGAGGCCAGCCACGCCCGCTGCCGTCTCGGCATGGCCGATATTGGACTTCACCGAGCCAAGGCCACACGACGCGACATCCGGCATCGGCAGGCCGCGCTCGCGATAGAGTTCGGCGAAGGCCAGCTTCAGCCCCTCGATCTCGATCGGGTCACCCAGCTTGGTGCCGGTGCCGTGGCATTCGATCAGGCCGATGCTGCGCGGATCGATGCCGGCGGCGCGGTGCGTCTCCACGATCAGCCTTGCCTGCGCCTGCGGATTCGGCGCGGTCAGCGAGGTGGCGCCGCCGCCATGATGCTCCGCCGAGGCCAGGATCACGCCGAGGATCGGGTCGCCGTCGCGTTCCGCCGCATCCAGCCGCTTCAGCAGCACAGCGCCCACGCCATCGGCGCGGGCATAGCCATTGGCGGCGGCGGAGAAGCTCTTGCAGCGCCCGTCCGGGCAGATCATCCCGACCTGCGAGAACATGATGTGCTGCATCGGCGACAGCATCAGGTTGGAGCCGCCGGCAATCGCCATCTCGCAGCCTTCATGGCGGATGCTCATCACCGCGCGGTGCACCGCCACCAGCGAGCTGGAGCAGGCGGTGTCGATCACCTGGCTGGGGCCGTGAATATCCAGCAGGAAGGACAGCCGGTTCGGGCAGAAGGCATGGCCGAGGCCGGTGAGCTGCTGCGCCTCCATCACCCCGGCGCGGTTCGCCATCTCGGTGTAGTCCAGCAGGTTGATGCCGAGGAACAGCCCGACCTTGCGCCCGGCCAGCGATCCGGGGGCATGGCCGGCCCCTTCGATCAGCTTCCACACGCATTCCATGAACAGCCGGTGCTGCGGGTCCATCAGCTCGGCTTCTTTCGGCGAGATGTTGAAGAAGCCGGCATCGAACAGATCGTGGCCCGGAACGAAGCCGCCATATTTCACATCAGTGAACGGCCCCTTGCGCGGGTCGCCATGAACGGCGCGCCAGTCCCAGCGGTTGGCCGGCACCTCCTCGATGCAATCCTCGCCGCGCCGCAGATGCTCGGCGAAGCGGTCGAGGTCCGGACTCTTCGGGAACATCCCCTCCATCGAGATGATGGCGATGGGGGCAGCGGCATCCGGAACCGATTGTTTCGGCTGGGCGGGAATGGCATCTGGTTTTGGCGCCTTCGCCACCGCGCGGTGCCGCGCCATCCAGCCGGCGACCTTCGCGGCTGGCTTTACTTCCGGCACGGATACAGGCGCGGGCGCAGTCTCGACCTTCGGCGCGTAATGGGCGGCGATGGCCTTGCCGTTGCGTTCCGCCAGGATACGCGCGAGATCGTTGAGGTTCTTCGCCTCGAAGAAGGTGGTCGGCGCGACCGAGATGCCGAAGCGCCGCGAGATCTGCACCATTACCTCGGTGATGGCGATGGAATCGATGCCGTAATTGGCCAGATTCTCGGTCGGGTCCAGCTTCTCTTCGGGGATGCGCAGCGCCGCCGCCGCGATGGCCAGCACGTCGCCAGCCAGCCGGCCGAGGCCGCCGCCAGAAGAAGCCGTTTCCGCTGCTGCTTCCGGCGCGGACGGCGCGATGCCGGCGCGGCGCATCAGCTCCTTTTCCAGCGTCTTGCGGATATCGGGACGGTCGGTCATGAGGCCATCGCCTCCCGCGCCCCGTCACCGGCCAGCATGTCGCGGTAGCGCCGCATCTGCGCCAGCAGTTTCCAAAGATCGGCCTCCCACAGATGTCGGTAGGACGGCACGAAATAGCCCTGGCCGATATCGGGATTATCGGTCTGTTTCGCCTTCAGGAAGGCCTCCAGCCCCCTGGTCCGCCCGAACAGCGCGCGGGCATAGGTCAGCGCGTACAGGCCTTGCGTCTTCAGCCCGTCGCCCAGACCGCCGGCGGCATTGATGAAGCCCATGAACAGCAGATTGTCGTGGTTGCGCGGCGTCGAATGCAGGAACAGGTCGGGGATGCCCGACTTCCATTCCAGCAGCGCCTTGTCCAGGAACGGGAAGTCGCGCTTGTAGCCGGTGGCGTAGAGGATGACATCGAACTCCGCCGTGCTGCCGTCAGTGAAGCGGACAGTGCGCCCCTCGAACGCCGCGACATCGCCCTTCGGCACCACATCGCCATGGCCGATATGATAGAGGATCTGCGAATTCATCACCGGATGCGCGGCATCCAGCGGATAGTCCGGCGCCGGCAACCCGTAGGCGGCGCCATCATAGCCGGCGAGGCGGAACACTTCCGCGATATAGGCCAGCGTATCCTCCTTGCGCGGGAACTTGTTGCCCAGCTCCATCATCCATTGCGGGGTCGGCTTCCCATCGATGAATTTCGGCTGGTAGTAATAGCCGCGCCGCGTGCTGTGATGGACGGAGGCCGCGTGATGCACCGCATCCACCGCAATGTCGCAGCCGGAATTGCCGCCGCCGATCACCAGCACCCGCTTGCCGGCGACCTGCCGGCCCGACTTGTAGTCCATCGAATGCAGCACCTCGCCCGCGAAGCTGCCGGGATAGGCCGGGTCCGGCAGATGCGGCACACGCTGCAGCCCGTTGCACACGATGACCAGCGGATAGAGCGCGTCATGCCCCGCCGCCGTGACCAGCCGCCACTGGTCGCCGACCGGCTCCAGCCGCTGCACCGGCGCCTCGAAGCGGGTGCGTTCGTACAGGCCGGAGGCGCGCGCGAAATCGCGAATATAGCGCAGCATCAGCCGGTGGTTCGGGTAGGGCGGGTAGTCTTCCGGCATCGGGAAGTCGGGCGCCTGGGTGTTGAATTTCGGCGAGATCAGATGCAGCGACTCATAGGCGCGCCCGCAGGCCGCATCGGCATTCCACACACCGCCGAAATCCGATTCCGCCTCGTAGAGATCGACCTCCACGCCGCCGGCCACCAGCTCGCGCGCCACGCCGATGCCGGTTGGCCCGCCGCCGATGATCGCGACCTTCGCGTTTCTCGTCACCGCCGTCATAGGGCATCCTCCTCAAACCGGATTTCCGCCAGCGCCTCGTGCGGCGCGGTCAGCACGCCATAGAATGTCAGCAGCGTCTGCCCCCCGGCGTCATGCAGCGACAGGGTCCAGCCCTCATCCGCCGCGCGACGCGACAGGCGCAGCCAGAGCGCTTCCGGCAGGCCGGCCTGCGCCGCCGGTTCCAGCGTGAGGCTTTCCAGCGCATAGGGGAAGGGCAGCGCGCCACTCTCCCCATTCTCCGCAAAAGCCAGCACCCGCCAGACCGCATCGAGGCAGAGCGGGTCCATGACCATGCCACCCGATCCGCCGGCGGCACGCGTCAGGCGCGCGGTCAGCATGTCTCCATCGCGGCGCAGCGCCTGCACGCTGGCGGCTTCCGGTGCCGGCGGGCCGGAATGGGCGGCGCAGCGCGCAGCGAACTCCCGGAAGGAAGGCAGCGTATCCTCGCCGGCCTGCATGCTGGCGGGATCGAGCGAAGGCGCGCGGAAGGCTTCGGCCTCCGGCGGCAGCGCCTCGCCCAGATGGCAGGGGGCCATCTCCTCGCCATCCGCCATCACCTGATAGAACAGCCCCGCCGCATCCTGCCGGATGGCAAGGCTGAGCCGGCGCGGATGGCCGTTCACCGCGACCGGTCGGCCCCAGACCAGATGGCGCAGTCCGGCCACACTAGCCCCTGTCTGGCGGGCCAGCGCGGCGCGCGCCAGCTCCGGCAGGAACAGGCCGAGCGACAGCCGCGTCTCGCCGGTGGCGTGGTGCGTCAGCCAGGGCTCCTCCGCGCGCAGGGTCAGGCCGACGTGCAACCCCTCCGGCGTCACAATCACCTCCTCCAGCAGCGGATGCCCAGCGGGAGCCAAAGCGGGTGCTGCCGGTTTTGCGGCGACCACCCAGTGCCGGTCCCGCGCGAAGGGATAGCCCGGCAGCCGGATGCGGCGGCCTTTCGGTAGGCGGTCCGGCGGCAATCCTGTGAAATCGACATCGCGGCCGGCGACCCACAGTCGCGCCAGACCGTCGAGCGTGCCGGCATCGGCATTCCCATCGGCATCGCGCTGATCGAAGTAAACGCCTTCCGCTGGTTGCCCGGCAGCGACGGAGGACAGCGCCCGCAGCAGTTCCGTCCGGTCGCGGAAAGTGAAGGCCAGCCTCGTGGTGAAGGCGCTGCGCGCGACCCGCAGCGTGTAGGCAAGGTCGCCAAGATCGAGCGCCGGATTGGCGGCGACAAAACGCTCCATCGTGGCGGCATAGTCGGTCAACCGTTCGCGGTCGCGCGCCGACAGCACGAACAGATAGGGGCCAGGCGCGCCACTGCCAGACCCGGCTGGCGGCGCTTCCTCCAGCACCAGATGCGCGTTGGTACCGCTGAAGCCGAAGGAGCTGACGGCCACGCGGCGCGGGGTACTGCCGGCCGGCCACGGCTTCAGGCTGGGATTCACCCGGAACGGCGCACCGGCCAGGCGGATATGCGGGTTGAGAGTCTGGAAATTCACCGCCGGCGGCAGTTCGGCCCGTTCCAGCGCCAGCATCGCCTTCATCGCCCCCGCCACCCCGGCAGAGGCCAGCAAATGCCCGACATTCGCCTTCACCGAGCCGATGACGGTGGCGCCTTCCGAAAGACCGCTGCCGGCGAAGGCGTCGCACAGCCCCTCGATCTCGATGGGGTCGCCCAGTGCTGTGCCAGTGCCGTGGCATTCGATCAGCCCGATACTGGCCGGGTCGATGCCGAACTTGCGGTGGACGGACTGCATCAGCCTCGTCTGCGCCTGCGGGTTGGGCGCGGTGATGCCGTTGGTGCGCCCATCCTGATTGGTGCCCCAGCCGCGGATCACCGCGCGTACCGGGTCGCCATCGGCCAGCGCATCCTCCAGCCGCTTCAGCAGCAGCACGCCCACACCCTCGCCCGGCACGAAGCCGTTGGCGCGCGCATCGAAGGTGAAGCAGCGCCCGTCCTTCGACAGCATGCCGACCTTGGCGGTGTCGATGAACATGGACGGGCCGATCAGCACGCAGGCGCCGCCGGCCAGCGCCAGGTCGCAATCGCCCAGCAGCAGGCTGTTGCAGGCCTCGGCAATCGCCACCAGCGAGCTGGAGCAGGCGGTGTCGATGGACAGGCTGGGGCCGCGCAGATCGAGCAGATGGGCGATACGCGCCGCCAGGATGGAGCCGGAACTGCCGAGCAGGCTGTAGGCGTTGCGCTCCGCGATCAGATCGGCATAACCGCTGGGGCCGGCGCCGACGAACACGCCGCAGGCCGCCCCGCCCAGCTTCAGCGGGTCGAGCGCCGCATCCTCGATGGCTTGCCAGGCATGCTGCAGGAACAGCCGCTGCTGCGGGTCCGTCAGCTCCGCCTCGCGCGGCGTCATGGTGAAGAAGCCGGCATCGAACCGGTCGATCCCGTCGATGGCCCCCATCCATTTGCAATAGCTGGTCTCGGGATGCTGCGGGTCGGGATGGTAATGCCGGGCGATGTCCCAGCGGTCGGCGGGCACCTCCTCGATGCAGTCGCGGCCGCTGCGGATATTCTCCCAGAAGGCTTCAAGATCGGCGGCCTTCGGGAAGCGCCCGGAGGCACCGATGATCGCCACCGCACCCCGCGTCTCGCGACTTGGGCGAGGCGCCGGTGTTGGCAGGATCGCCGGTGTTGCGACCACAGGTTCCGCAACCACAGGGGCCACGACGGCAGGTGCCGGCGCAGGCTCAGGCTGTGCAGGCGGCTCCGGCTGTGCGGCCGGCGCCTCATCCGGCAGCAGCCTGGCGACATGGGCGGCCAGGTCGCCGACCGTCGGATGGGCATAGACGCTGGTTGCCGGCAGGTCGATGCCGAACAGCCCGTTCAGCCGGCGCAGCCAGGTGACGGCGAGGATCGAATCGAGACCGAGATCGAGGAAGCCGGAGGAATCGCGGATGTCCGAGGCCTCGATCATCAGCTCCTCGGCAAGGGTGGCGGCGATCTCCCCGCGCGCCCGCGCCAGCCGGGCCGCGCCATCGGAAACTGTGGGCTTTGCCGGTTCCGGGGCTTCGGCGGCGGGGGCCTGCGGGAAGGCCTCGGCGATGCGTTCGGCCACGCGGGCATTGCCGATGAAGGTCGTCTCGTGCATCGCCACCTCACGGGCGAGCACATCCCCCAGCCGGTCGGCCAGCGGCTTCGCCAGCGCCGATTTCGCCTGCACCAGCCAGCCGCGCGGGCGGGCAGCCAGCGCGTGCGCCATCGCCAGCGCGCGCGGCAACACCTCGACGGCGGGCAGCGCGATCAGGCCGGGGCGGCGGGCAGCCAGTTCGCGGCCCTTGTACTCGCGCGCGGTGAACAGCACCTCGCGCCCCAGATCGTCGCCCAGCCGTTCCGGGAAGATCAGCGTCGCCCCCGCGCCCGGCGTGAAGCCGAACCAGAGATAATTACTGTGATAGACGCTCTCCGCCCCGAACAGCGCCAGGTCGCAATACATGCCGAGCGACCAGCCGGCGCCGATGCCATGGCCCTGCATTGCGGCGATCACCGGCAGTTCGCATTCCAGCGGCAGGCTGTATATCTTCAGGTCGGTGAAACGGGTGGCCCCGCTCTGCAGCTCGGTCAGCCCGTCGCGCGTGCCGCCGCAGGCGAAATAGCCGTCATGCCCGGTCAGCACCACGACCTTCGCCTCGGGCAGGGTGGCGACCGCCGTGAAGGCCTCCTGGATGCCGTCCATGAAGGCCGGGGTGAAGGTGTTCTTGTGCTGCCTCTCGCACAGCCGCAGCAGCGCCACGCCATCGGGCCAGATTTCCAGCTCCACCACCGGACTGGCCAGCGCGATGCGGCGCGGATTGCCGGCGGGAGCCGTCGCCCCCTCGCCGATGGCGGCCAGCAGCGGATGATCGCCGGACGGCAGGTCGGTGCGCGGCGGCAGGGCATGGCGCATGTGGCGCTTCAGCTCGACGAGGCTGAGGCGCGGTGCCTGGGCGATCTGCGCCGCCAGCGCCGAGGCGGTACGGGCGATATCGCCAGCGGGCAGCACCTGCATACCCGCACCGCGCGCACGCAGTTCGGCACCGCTCAACGCACGGCCTTCGGCCAGCATCAGATGCGCCGCCTCGCGGCCCAGCCGCTGGTCCATGAGTGCGCTTGCCGGCGCAAGCCCCGGCTGGCCGGCATAGGAACCATCCGCCGCCAGCAGCAGGAAATCCGCCTGCAGCGCCGCCAGCAGCCCGGCCCCCTGTGTGGAAGCCGGCAATGCCGCCACCACCGGCACGGCGCAGTCGAGCGCGGCGGTCAGCCCGTCACCTGTCGTGGCGGTGCCGTCCCAATCGCCCGTCACCAGCACCGCGCGCACGCTGTCGTCCGTTGACGCCGCCGCCAGTTCCCCGGCCAGCTTTGCCTGCTGAGCATCGCTCCAGCTTCCGGAGAGTTCCAGCCGTCGCACGCCATCCGCATCCGGCAGGCGGCGCAGAGTGCCGGTCGGTGTGGCCGATACCGCCGCCGGGGTAGCCGTCAGCGGTGCCAGCCGGATCTTCGGCGGCGCGACGGATGAGGCAACCGGCTGCTGTATTGCCGCCGGTTCGGGCAGAGTAATGGCGGGTTGCTTAGCGGCAGCCGCGACCAGTGCCGGCTTCGGCTGCTCCGCACTCTTCACCCAGTAGCGCTTGCGCTCGAACGGATAGGTCGGCAGCGGCACCCGGCGCGCGCCGGCCGGGCAGGCCGCGCCATAGTCCAGTTCGTCGCCGGCCAGATAGTGGCGGGCCAGTGCCGGCAGCAGTGCCATCGGGTTAGCGGCGGTGCGGATCGCGGCGATCAGCGCCTCCCCCTCCGCCTGCCGGGCGGGGTCGGCGCGACGGTCCTTCTCGTCCAGCTCCGCCGTTTCGACGCCACTGTCCGCCGTGCCGTCCAGCCAGAGGCGCAGCCGCGCCGCGAGGTCCGCGCGATCGAATGCGACCAGCGCCAGCCGGTGATGCAGATGCCGGCGGCCGGCCAGCAGGGTGAAGGCAATATCCGCCAGCTCCTGCGCCGGCTGGATGTCGAGATGGGCCAGCAGCTTTTCCGCCTGCCGCCGCAGACCGTCCGGCGTCCGCGCCGACAGCACGATCAAGCCGCCCTTCGGCAAACCGGTGCGCGGCGGCAGGGCGGGCGCTTCCTCCACCACCGCATGGGCGTTGGTGCCGCTGAAGCCGAAGGAGCTGATCGCCGCCCGGCGTGGCGCGCCAGCCGAAGCCTTCCAGTCCACTGGATTCTCGCTGGCGAAGAACGGGCTGTCATCCATGCGGATTGCCGGATTGCCGCTGCCGACATGGATGGTCGGTGGAATGGTGCGGTGGCGCAGCGCCAGCAACAGCTTCGCCAGCCCGGCGATGCCCGCCGCCGTGGTGGCGTGGCCGATGTTCGACTTCACCGAGCCCAGCGCGCAGAAGCCGGTGCGCTCGGTATAGTGGCGGAAGGCGCGGGTCAGCGCCGCATGTTCGATGGGGTCGCCCAGTACCGTGCCGGTGCCGTGCGCCTCCACAAGCCCGATACTGTCGGGGTCGATGCCGAACCCGTCATAGACGCTGCGGATCAGCCGTTCCTGCGAGGCGGCGCTGGGCGCAGTGATGCCGTTGGTCGCCCCATCCTGATTGGTGCCGCTGGCGACGATGACGCCCTGGATAGTGTCGCCATCGGCCAGCGCCTCAGCCAGCGGGCGCAGCAGCACCGCCCCCACCGCCTCGCCTGGCACGATGCCGTCCGCCCCGGCGCCGAAGGCGGCACAGCGCCCGCTGGGCGACAGCATCTTCGCCTGGTTGGCCGAGCGGTAGAAGCGCGCAGTCGCATGCACGAACACGCCGCCGGCCAGCGCCATCTCCGCCTCGCCATTCCACAGGCTCTGGCAGGCCAGATGCAGCGCCACCAGCGAGCTGGAACAGGCGGTATCGACGGCGACCGCCGGCCCCTTCAGGTCCAGCAGATAGGCGATGCGCGCCGGAATCAGCGAGATGGTGTTGCCCCAGAAGGCCTGGCCCGGCGCCTCCTCGCCCTCGAACAAATCGTGATAATCGCCGGCACTGCAGCCGACGAACACGCCGACCCGCCGCCCGGCGATATCCGCGCCGGCATGGCCGGCATTTTCCAGCGTGTTCCAGGCCTCCTCCAGGAACAGCCGCTGCTGCGGGTCCATATAGGTGGCTTCCAACCCGGAAATGCCGAAGAATACCGGGTCGAACTGGTCGATCCCGTCGATGAAGCTGCCGTGCCTGCCATAGGTTCCCGGCGTGGAATCCCGGTACAGACTGTCGAGGTCGAAGCGGCTGACCGGCTCCACCAGATCGCGGCCTGCCAGCAGATGCCCCCACAGCGCGTCCATGTCCGGCGATTTCGCGAAACGGCCGCTGGCGCCGATGATGGCGATCGGTTCGCGGCTCTTCTCCTTCGGCTCGGAACGCCGCACCGCCGGAGCAGCAACCGCAGGTGCCGCCGGTTCCGGCGCCGCGCCGAGGCTGGCGACAGCCGCCGGGTACTCCGCCGCGATGAAGCCTTCCAGCTGCGCCACGCTGGCGAAGTCGAACAGCCTTGTCTGGTCGAACTCGATATCCAGCGCGCGGCGCAGCCGGTGCACCAGCTCCATGCCGAGGATCGAATCCAGCCCGTAATCGGCGAAGGACTGCGTCACATTGATGCTGGCCGGCGTCACGTTCAGCGTCTCCGCCAGCAGCCGCAACAGCACATCGCGCAGGCTGCCGGAAGGCTGCGCCATGACGGGCGTTTCCGGCGCTTTCGGTGTGGCGGCAACCGGCGCCGCCGCAGTAACCGCCGCATCCTCCGGCAGGCGCGCGGCGATGAGCTGCTGGCCGAGCGCCAGCTCTTCCTCCGGCGAGCCGGCGACCCAGACCAGCCCGGTTTCTTCCAGCAACGTCCGCCAGGAGGAAGGCGTCAGGCTGGGCGTGCCGGGAATCCGCACCTCCGGGTCGGTGAAGCGCCACCAGCCCTCCAGCAGGCCGAAGGTGACATGGGTGAACAGCGTCGCCGCGCTGGTCTCGTTCGCCAGCAGCAGCCCGCCCGGCGCCAGCGTTTCGCGCACAGTGGCCAGCGTGCGGCGCATGTCGGATGTCGCGTGCAGCACATTGGCGGCGATCACCAGATCGTAGCCGTGCGGCGTGACCGCCTGCCCGGCCAGCGGCTTTTCCACATCGAACAAAGCCGTCGCCAGATTGGGCGCGCTGTCGGCGTAGGAGCGTTCGGCATGGATCAGGAAGGCGCGCGAGACATCGGTGTAGAGATATTCGGCAATGCCGGCGCGGTGCGGGGCCAGCGCCCGGAACACGCACACGCTGGTGCCGCCGGTCCCGGCGCCGATTTCGAGGATGCGCAGGCGCCGGTCCGGTGCTGCCGCCAGCCGCGCCGCAACGAAGGCAGAAGCCGCTTCGGCCAGCCCGTCGCTGAAGCGCGCGGCCACCGGATTATCCTTATAGACGCCCTCGACCAGCCCCATCCCACCATCCGGGAACATCACGGCGGTCGGCTTCACCCGCCCGGCCAGAATGTCCGGCAGGGCGCGCAAGGTCGCGCCGGCCAGCGCGATGCGGGCGGCCAGCGCCTTATCCTCCCGGTGCGCCGCCGCGAAGCTGTCCCAGTCCGCCACCTCGCCCGCCGGAGCCGATGCCAGCAGCGCCAGGGCGGCCTGCCGCCAGCGCCGCAGCTCCGGCACCACATCCTCTTCCGGCAAGTCCTCCAGCACGGCGCGCAGCACCGGCGCAATCCGGCGTTCCAGCAGGTCATTGCCGGCCTCCAGCGCCGCCCGGCCCGCCGGGCTGTCCGTCAATGCTGCCGCGACTGCCGCTTCCACCGTCTGGGCCGGCCTGGGTATCCAGAAACGCTGACGCGCGAAGGGATAGGTCGGCAGCGAGACGATGCGCCCGCCCGGCACGCCCGGCCAGTCGATCTCCTGCCCCTTTGCCCAGAGCGCGAGCGCCTTGCCGAGCCTGCCTTCGGCCAGCCAGCGCGCCGCCAGCTCCCGCGCTTCCGTCGCATCCAGTAGCCCGGCGAGCGCGGCGCGGTCGGCCTTCGCATTGCCTTCCTGCAATCCCGGATGATTCTGCCGCCCGGCCAGCCAGGCGCGCAGCGCCGGGGCCAGTTCCGCAAGCGAGGCAGCCTCAATAGCGAGGCGGCACTCCAGCGCCTCCCGCCCGATCTGCAGCGTGTGGGAAATGTCCGCTAGCGCCGGCACGGCACCGCTGCCCGCTGCCACAACCGGGCCGGCAAGCTGCCGCAGAGTCGCCGCCGGGGTAAAGCGGGCGGCGTCCAACGCCTGCCCGAAGCGATCCTCCGCCCAGCCTTTCAGCGCCAGCAGTTGCGCCAGCTCTATGCCGTAGGACTCCAGCGGCTCGTCAGCGTCGATCTCGGCTTCCCCAACCGCCAGCAGTTCCGCCAGCTTCGCGCGCCAGATGGGCAGCACATCGCCTGCCGGAACGGGGCGCTCAGCCTCGACAAAGGCCAGCAGCCGCTCGGCCATTTCGCGCAGCCGCTCGGGATCGCGCGCCGACAAAAGCACCGGCAGCGGCGCGGTGCCCCCCGCCTGCCTTGGCGCTTCCGCCACCGGGAAAGAGGGCGTCGGCCATTCCTCGATAATCGCATGGGCGTTCGCCCCGCCCGCCCCGAAGGAGGACAGGCCGGCGATGCGGGGGCGGCCCTGCCAAGGTGCGAGTTCCTGCTGCAACCGGAAGGGCGAGTCCGCCAGCGCCAGGTTCGGGTTCGGCACGCTGGCGTGCAGCGTCGGCGCCAGCTGACCGTGGTGCATCTGCAGCAGGATCTTGGTGAGGCCCGCGATGCCCGCCGCTGCCTCCAGATGGCCGATGTTGGACTTCACCGAGCCCAGCGCGCAGAAGCCGCTGGCACCAGTGTCCTTGCGGAAGGCCTGGGTCAGCCCGTCCAGCTCGATCGGGTCGCCCAGCGCCGTGCCGGTGCCATGCGCCTCGATGCAGGTGACTTCATCGGCAGACAGGCCGGCCTTCTCCAGCGTCTCGCGGATCAGGTCGCGCTGCGCCGCCGGGCTGGGCACGGTATAGCCGTTGGCATGGCCGCCATGGTTGATCGAAGTGGCGCGAATCAGCGCATGGATGCGGTCGCCATCGGCCAGTGCCCGCGACAGCGGCTTCAGGATGACGCAGCCCACACCCTCGCCCGGCACGAAACCGTCGCCGCCCGCGCCGAAGCTCTTGCAGCGGCCTTCCGCGCTCAGCATGCGGGCGGCACTCAGCTCGACGAAATTGGCCGGGTGCAGATAGAGGTTCACGCCGCCGGCCAGCGCCACCTCGCAACTGCCGGCACGCAGATGGGCGCAGGCCTCGTGGATCGCGGTCAGCGAGGAGGAGCACATGGTATCGACCGGCAGGCTGGGGCCGGAGAGGTCCAGCGCGTGCGATACCCGGTTGGCGACCGAGGCGAAGGAGGTGCCAGGCCGTACCATCGCCCCGCCCTCGCTGCGGAACGGCCCATGCAGCGCATAGCCGGTCTTGGTCACGCCGGCAAACACGCCGACGCGGCCATGATGCTGGCGCGCCAGCCTTGTCGGGCCATAGCCGGCATCCTCGAACGCCGCCCAGGCGGCCATCAGGAACAGCCGCTCCTGCGGGTCCATCGCCGCCGCGTCGCGCGGGGAGATGCGGAAGAAGAACGGGTCGAAATCGGCGAAACCCTCCAGGAAGCCGCCCCATTTCGCATAGCTGCGGCCGTTCGCCACCGCCTCATCGGCATTCGCCTGGAAGAAGCCTTCCATGTCCCAGCGCTCGGGCGGAATCTCGGTGATGGCATCGCGGCCCGCCGCCAGATTGGCCCAGAAGGCGTCAAGGTCGGGCGCACCGGGATAACGCCCGCTGAGGCCAATGATGGCGATGGGCTCGTCCTGGGAAACCGGCGCGGCTGTAGCGCGCGCCACCGGCTGGGCGGCAACCGGTACGGAAGCGGCGGCCATATTCAGACCGGTCCAGCGCCGGCACGCGTCCGTCTTTGCCGCTGCCAGATGCGTGGCCAAAGCGGCCAGCGTGCGATGCTCGAACAGCAGCGTCTTGGGCAGCGCGCCGAACGGTCCTTCCAGCGCCGCATTCAGCCGGGTCACCATCAGCGAATCGATGCCGTATTCTTCCAGCGGGCGGGACGGATCGATGCCGTCCGCCGGCAGGCCGCTGGCCTCCGCGAATATCTGGCGCAGCCGCTCCGCCACCCGGTCGCGCAGCGCGGTATCCGAGGATGTCATCGGTGCGGCCTGCGGCAGCGCCGGCCGGTCGGCGGCAGCAAAGAAGCTGCGAATGCGCTCCCCCTCCCCGGCGATCACGGCAAGGCGCAGCAGGCCGGCGGCCAGCGCGCGGCGCAGCAGGCCGAGCCCGTCCGCCGTTTCCAGCGGGCGCTGGCCCATGCGGCGGAACAGCTCCGCCTCGACCGATTCATCGACGCGCATGCCGCCCTCGCGCCACAGCGGCCAGTCGATGGCCAGCAGCGGCGCGCCCTGCTGCTCCGCCCCCTCGCGTTCGGCCAGCGCATCCAGGAAGCCGTTGGCGGCCGCGTAATCCGCCTGTCCCGGATTGCCGACCGCCCCGGCGAGCGAGGAGAACAGCACGAAGGACGGCTTTACCGGCAGGTCGCGGCAGGCGCGCCACAGCGCCAGCGTGCCCTTGAGCTTCGGCGCCAGCACGGTCGCGAGATCCTCTGACGATTTGCGCAGCGCGTAGCCGTCGCGCAGCATGCCGGCGGCCTGCACCACCCGGTCGAGACGACCGTGCGCCGCCGCGACCTCCCGCACCAGCGCGGCGACGGCGGCCTCATCGGCGATATCCACCTGCCGGTATTCGGCCTTTGCGCCCAACCGCCGCAATTCCTCAAGGAAAGCCTGTCGCTCCGCATCCAGCGCCGCGCGCCCGGTCAGCACCAGAACGCTCCCCGGTGCGGATTCGGCAATATCGCGCGCCAGCAGCCGGCCCAGCCCGCCCATGCCGCCGGCAATCAGCGTGACCGCGCCTTCCTGCCAGGACACGCCTTCGGCGGGCAGGATCGCATCGTTCCAACTGCGCACGCAGCGTTGGTCGGCGCGGTAGCGGACATGGCGGTCGCACGGGCCTGTAGCCTCCGCCGCCAGCAGCCGGGACGCCTCGGCCGGCGCGATACCGGCGGGCAGGGTGATGGTTTGGCCGAGCAGCCGTGGATGTTCGGCGGCGATGCTGTCCAGCATCGCGCCAAGGCCGGCAAACAATGCAGCTTCACCCGCATCCGGCACGGCAAGCTGCACGAGCACCTGTCCCTCGCCCGGCGCGCGCAGCGCCTGTTGCACCGTGCGCAGCAGCATATCCGCCAGCGCGCCATAGGAAGCGCCGATCTCCGCAGGCAGGGACGGGGCAATAAGCTCAACGCCCGGCAACGTCGCAATGCCGATGCCGCCCGCCACCATGATATGCCGCGCGTGTGCGGTGCCGGCTGGAACCAGCGGCGCCTCAACCCAATGCGGCACCAGCGCCGTCACCGTTTCCGCCTGTACGCCCGGAATCCAGTAGCGCGTCTCGGCGAAGCGGTGCGGTGGCAGGGGCTGGCGGCGCGGCGCGGAAACCGGCTCATAGGCTTCCAGCACGACATGCGCGTTGCTGCCGCCGAAGCCGAAGGAACTGATTCCGGCCCGGCGCGGCAGGGTGCGGCCCTGCGCGTCGCGGCGCACCGGCCAGTCCTGAGTCTCCACCGCCAGCCGGAAGGGCGAGCCGGCAAGCTCCAGATGCGGGTTGGCCACGGCGCAATGCAGCGAGGCCGGCAGCCGGCCCTGCCGCATCGCCAACAGCATTTTCACGACGCCGGCCAGCCCGGCAGCAGCCTCCAGATGGCCGATATTGGATTTCACCGAGCCCAGCAGGATCGGCGGCAGGCTAGCGGAATTTCCGCCGGTCAGCGTGTCATAGGCCAGCCGCAGCCCGTTCGCCTCCACCGGATCGCCCAGCGCCGTGCCGGTGCCATGCGCCTCGATACAGGCGATGCTGGCCGGATCGATGCCCCGCATGGCGCGGACCACCAGATCGGCCTGCGCCTTCGCATTCGGCGCGGTCAGCGAGCCGGCGCGGCCGCCATGATTCTCCGCCCCGCCGACCAGCAGCCCGAGGATGCGGTCGCCATCGCGTTCGGCAGCGGCCAGCGGCTTCAGCAGCAGCGCCACCACGCCTTCGCCGCGTGCATAGCCATCGGCCCCGGCGCCAAAGCTCTTGCAGCGCCCCTCCGGGCTCAGCATGCCGGCCTGATGCGGCCCCTCGAACCCTTCCAGCGCCAGCGTCAGATTGACCCCGCCGACCAGCGCCGCGCCGCAGCGCCCCGACCGCACCGCATCGGCGGCGCGCAGCAGCGCCACCAGCGAGCTGGAACAGGCGGTATCCACCGCCTCGCTCGGCCCGTTCAGATCGAAGAAATGCGACAGCCGGTTCGCCACCATCGCCAGCGAATTGCCGGTGGCGACATAGCCGTCGCTGGCGACGCCA
The DNA here is from genome assembly GCF_000299935.1 of Oceanibaculum indicum P24. NCBI lineage: Bacteria > Pseudomonadati > Pseudomonadota > Alphaproteobacteria > Rhodospirillales > Oceanibaculaceae > Oceanibaculum > Oceanibaculum indicum. The sequence goes on from NZ_AMRL01000010.1 coordinate 25,161, forward strand.
TGGTCACGCAGCAGGGCGGCGTAATCCTGCGCCGTCACCCCGACAAAAACGCCGGTGTCGCGCGGCAGCTCCTCCGGGCGGTAGCCGGCATCCTCCAGCGCCCGCCAGGCGGTCTCCAGCATCAGACGCTGCTGCGGGTCCAGCCGCTCCGCCTCGACCGGGGAGATGCGGAAGAAGCCGGCATCGAACCGGTCGATATCGACAAGGAAACCGCCGCGTTTCGGAAAGCCCGCCCGTTCCAGCCGCGCGCGGTAATCCGCGCCATAGCGCGCCAGCGGCAATTCACCGGTGAGGTCGTCGCCGGCCAGCAGCCGGGCGAAGAATTCCTCGGCCGTTGCCGCGCCGGGGAAGCGACCGGCCAGTCCGATGATCGCCACCGCGCCGTCCGGCGGAGACTGGCGGGCCGTGACCGCCGGCTGCGCGGCCACCTTCAGCGGCACCACGGCGGGCTTTGGTACCGTCGCTCCCGCCGCAACGCGGTGACGGCTGGCGAGGTGGGCGGCCAGCGCCTCGATATGCTCGCACTCGAAGAACACCGCCGGCGACAGCGTGACCTTGTAGGCCTCCGAAATCTCCCCGGCAAAACGGGTCAGCGAGATTGAATCGAAGCCCAGCTCGTAGAACAGCTCGCGCGGGTTCAGCTCCTCGGCGGGGAATTTCAGGATCGCCGCCGCCAGCGCGCGCAACTCGCCCACCAGCCCATCGGCGGCATTCGCCGTGGCCAGCACCGGCGCAGGGGCCGCACGATCCAGCGCATCGGCCGCCGCGAAGCGCACCCCGTCCAGCGCGCCCAGCACCGCGCCGCCGGCATCGAACAGCCGCACCACATAGGCGCCGTCGCCCTGCGGCCGGACCAGCAGCCGCGCGGTCTCGTCCACCCGGTCGCCCAGCACCGCCGACGCGATCCCGGCCAGCAGCGGCGGCGTCTCCGACGGCGGCGTATCGAACAGCACCGCCTGATAGAGCGCGGCCAGCACGCGCGGCGGCAGCTGCATATTGCGCTTGAAGATATCCTGCTGCGGATGTTCCCGCGCGAGGTCGCACAACATACCCCCGCCGGTCAGGTCCAAGGCGCGTTCCACCACTTCCAGATAGGGGCCGAAGCCATAACCGCGTTCGGCCAGCCTTGCCGTGAAAGCCGCGCCATCCAGCGCCTCGCCGGTTGCGGGCACGCTCTCCGGCGGCAGGGCGGTGGAGGCCGCCTGCACCAGCGCCTCGGCATAGGGTGTGCGGGTGCCCGCCGCATCCGCCATCTCCAGCCGGACCAGCAGCCCGTCGCCCTGCGGATCAAGCGCGGCATGCAGTTCCGATCCATCCGCCCAGGCCGGCGCGCCGCGCACGGCAAGGTCGCGCAGCGACAATGGCCCGGCCAGCCCTGCGACGCGACCCAGCACCAGCGCGATCTCCACCGCGACGGTCGGCAGGATGCTGCGCGTCCGGCCCTGCGTGAAGCTGTAATCCAGCAGCTCGCCCGGATGGATCGCGGTCGTATAGCGCAAACCCTCCAGGCCGGAGCGATTCACGCCGATAAAGGGATGCAGCTTCGATGCCGAGCCCAGCGGATTGACCACCGAGGGCGCATCGGCAAATTCCGGATACCAGCAGCGCACCCGCTCGAGCGGATAGGCCGGCAGCGAGATGCGGCGCGGCTGCCGCCCTTCGTGCAGCATATCCCAGTCGATGCTGGCCCCCGCCGCCCAGGCTGCACCCACCCGGTCGAGCGCCCGCGCACCGATATCCTGCCGCAGCCGCGCCGCATCAGCGGGCGGCTCCACCTCCAGAATGCTGCGCACAAAATGCCAATGCGGGGCGGGGCGCGGGTCCGGCCCCGGCGATGCCATGAAAGCCGCCAGCAGCGCCGGGACGCTGGCGATATCGTCGGCCACCAGCGCCAGCCGGCAGGGCAGCTCGTTGCGGCCGGTCTGCAGCGTATAGGCAAGGTCCGCCAGCACCAGGTCCGGATGGGCTGCAACATGGTCCCGCATCCGCGCCAGCAGCCGGATCAGCGCCGCCTCCGACATTGCGGAGAACACCAGCAGCTCCGCTCCTGCCGGCATATCCAGGCGCGGCGGTGCGGCATGTTCCTCGATCAATATGTGCGAGTTCATGCCGCCGGCACCGATTGAGGTGACACCGGCACGGCGCGGCAGTTCCCGCCCGGCGGCATCGCGCGGACGGGTCCAGGGCGCCAGTTCGCGCTGTACCCGGAACGGCGTGTCGGCGAATGGGATGTTCGGATTCAGCACTTCGGCATGCAGCGACGGCGCGATCTGGCCGTGGCGCAGCTGCGCCAGCACCTTGGCGATGCCGGCCACCCCGGCGGCGGCCAGCAGATGCGCGACATTCGACTTCACCGTGCCCAGCGGGCAGAAGCCCTTGGCATCCGTGTACTTGCGGAAGGCCTGGGTCAGCGCCTTCACCTCGATGGGGTCGCCCAGCGCCGTGCCGGAGCCGTGCCCCTCCACATAGGAGATGCTGGCCGCATCGATGGCGGCATCCTCTAGCGCCTGTTCGATGGCGGCGGCCTGCTGGTGCGGGTTCGGCACGGTGAAGCCGTTGCGCACGCCGGCATTGCTGATGCCGCTGCCGATGATGACGCCGTAGATATGGTCGCCATCGCGTTCCGCATCGGCCAGCGGCTTCAGCACCAGCGCGCCCACGCCCTCGCCGAGGATGGTGCCGTCGGCGCCCAGCCCATAGCCCCTGATCTTCTCCGCCGTCTTGCTGGTGAAATGCTCCTGCGAGGTGGCGATCAGCTTCTGCGGATGCAGCAGCAGGCTGACCCCGCCGGCCAGCGCCATCTTGCAGCGCCCGGCGCGCAGCATATGGACGGCCTCATGCACGCAGGTCGAGGAGGCCGAGCACATGGTGTCGAGAAAATAGGACGGGCCGGTGAAGCCGTAGAAATAGGACACCATGTTCGGCACGGTGCCGGTATAGCTGCCGCTGGCCAGCGCGCCGCGCACCAGCATGTTCTGGAAGCCGTAGAGGTCGTACTCGTTGGTCATCGAGCCGACCAGCACCGCGACATCGCCGCCATAGCGCGCCTGCATGTACTCGCGCGAATAGCCGGCATCCTCGAAGGCTTCGACGCTGGCCTCCAGGAACAGCCGCACCTCCGGCGACATCAGTTCCGCCTCATGCTGCGAGATGCGGAAATAGCGCGGATCGAACCTGTCGATATCCTTCAGGAAGGCACCGGTCTTCACCACCGTCTTGCCGAGCACGTCGCGTTCCGGGTGCAGCAGTGCCGCATGGTTCCAGCGCTCGGCGGGATAGGCCTCGAACCCGTCCAGCCCGTTCGACAGCATCTCCCAGAACTCGTCCTGGCTGGCGGCGCGGGCGACGCGCAGCGACAGGCCGACGATGGCGATGTCGTGTTGGTCCTGCTGCTGTCGATCATCCGGGCGCGGCGCGGCGGAAACTTTAGCGGGCGGCTCGGCGGTTAGCGCGGCAGCCGGCGCCGCTTTCGGCTTTGATGCGCCCGGTAAGGCGGCCATCAGCGCGGCGCGGCGCTCCTCCACCAGATGCGCGGCGATGCCGGCCAGATCGACATATTCGAAGAACAAAGTCTTGGAGAGCGGCCCCAGCGCCTCCTCCAGCTGCGCCGTCGCCTCGACGATGGTGATGGAATCGAGGCCGTATTCCTCCAGCTTCCGGTCGGCGCGCAGCTGCGCCGGGTCCATCTGCAAACGCTCCGCCAGCACCTCTTTCAGGAAGGCGATGGTGCGCGCGGTAAGGTCGCCATCGTCGGTGGGGATCGGTTCAGCGGCAGGCGGCGGCGTTTTCTCCGCAACCGGTGCCGGCTCGGCCAGCAGTGCACCGATGCGGTCGCGCGCACCATGCAGCACCACCTGCCGGGGCGCAGCAGCCGCAAAGGCGCGGTCCAGCGCCCCGAGGCCCGCCGCCGTCGGCATCGGCACCGTGCCGAAGCGCCGGGCAAGCGCCGCCAGCCCTGTTGCATCGACGCTCATGCCGCCCGCTTCCCAGAGCGGCCAGCCGATGGAAAGGGTAACACCGTGACGCTCCCCAGCCTCGGCAAGCCGGGTGCGATGCTCGGCGAAACCGTCGAGGAAAGCATTACCGCCGGCATAATCGCCCTGTCCGGCATTGCCGAAGCTGGCGGCGATCGAGGAACAGAGCAGCAGGAAATCGAGGTCGCTATCGCGGGTCGCGCGGTCGATGTTCAGTGTGCCGGCGATCTTCGGCATCAGTACCGGCGCGATGCTGTCCGCCGCCTTGGTCAGGATATAGCCATCATCCAGCAGGCCGGCGGCATGGATGATGCCCTTCAGCGGCCCGATATCGGTTTCGATGCGCGCCACCGTCCTTGCCACCGCTTCCGCATCGGTGACGTCACAGGCTTCGAGATGCACCTCGGCACCGCCCGCGCGCAAGGTCGCCAGCGCCGCTTCCGCCGCCGCGTCCGGGGCGATCCGGCGGCCCGACAGCACGAGGTGCCGCGCGCCGCGCGCCGCCAGCCAGCCGGCGAGGATCAGTCCCAGCCGGCCCAGCCCGCCGGTGATCCAGTAAGCAGCCTCGGGATTCAGCGTCGGTGCATTACCCACTGGTGAAATTTCTTCCGGCTGCCAGGCGAAGCGCGTGCCGGCGGCATTATGGCGCAGCTCGGCGGCATCATCGACGGCTGTAGCCTCCACCGCCAGCACCCCGGCCAGCCGGTCGATATCCGCCGCACCTTCCACCGCCACCAGCGCGCCGGAGAATTTCGGATTCTCCTGCGCTGCCGTGCGCAGCAGCCCGGCCAGCGGTGTCGCCAGCCAGGCCGGCGCCTTCGGTCCGGCCAGCACGAGGAAGCGCTGCGGCAGCGCCGGCTTGGCCCGCATCCGCGCCGCCAGCGCGCCATGCAGATGCCGGAACCAGCCGGTGGCACGCGCGGCAGGATCGGGAGCCTCTGGCAGTGCCTCGACCGGCAGGCCGGTGCGCGCGGCAAGCTGTGCCGCCATGTCCGACGCGAAACCGGCGAGGTAGATATGCGTCTCGCGTGGGATGGGGTCTGCCTGTGCGCGCCGTTCGACCCAGCGCCCGGCCAGATGCACGGTCGGCGCCTCGGCGCTTTCCGCCGCCGGCACCATCTCGTCCATCGTCTTAGGCGCGACCAGTCGCAGCGCCAGATCGCGGAAGGCAAGACAGGGCTTGCCGTCCTTGTCCGTCAGGTCGATGTCGAGGCGCACCACCGCATCGCTGCGTACCGACCCGGCGACGCGGCGGACATGGGCGTGCATGACCGGCGTGCAGGGGCCGTGCATCTCGATCCGGCCGCAGGCAAAGGGCACGGCGCTGCCGGTGGGGGTGTCATTGTCCAGCGCGATCCAGGCCTGAATGGCGGCGTCCAGCAGCACCGGATGCAGCGGCAGCTGCGCCAGCGTGCCATGCAGCAGGCGGCCCAGCCGCAGCTCCGCCAATACGCCCCCGGCACCGCGTCTTACCGCGCGCAGCGCCTGGAAGGCGGGGCCATGGGCAACGCCGCTCGCCACCAGCCGGCGATAGCACTCGGCGGGATCGATGGTTTCCGGCAGCGAACCGGCCAGTGCGGCGAGGTCCAGCGCCGGCAGCGGCTCCAGCAGTGCCAGGCGCAGCACGCCCTGCGCGTTGGTGGCACCCTCCGCTGTGGAGATTGTGAAGCCGAAGCCGCCTTCTGCCTGCGGCTGCAGCCGTGTCTCCACCGCGACCGGAACGGACCCGGCGCGAATCGGGCGGGTCCAGCTCACCTGCTCGAAACTCAGCCCCTCGGTCAGCGGCGCGCCGCCGCGCGCCTGTTCCAGCGCCGCTCGGGCCGCCTCAAGGCAGGCGACGCCGGGCAATATCTGCTGCCCGCCGACATGGTGATCGGCCCAGTAGAAAGCCTCGCGCCCAAGCTGCGAGATGTAACGCGGCCCGTCGAGACCTGACAGGTTGCGCTGCGCCAGCGGGTGCGGGAAGGCTTGCGTATCCTTGCCGGCGAGCGAGGCATCCATCCAGTAGCGGTGCCGCGCGAAGGGATAGAGCGGTGCATGGATGCGGCGCGGCGTCTGGCCGTCTGTGTAGAGCGCGGACCAGTCCACATCCTCCCCGGCGCGCCAGCGCGCGGCGAGGTCGGCATGAGGAGCGTCCTCCAGCGCGTTACCGGCGAGGAAATTTTCCAGCGCTTCGAGCAGCCCATCCCGGTCGCTGGCGACGACAGCGGCGCGGGCCTCCATCGGCTCTCGCGCGGTCTGGAACGTGTAGGCGAGATCGGCCAGCGAGAGGCTGTCCGGCGCATCCCGCAGCCAGTCGCGCAGCCTTTCCGCATAAGCCGCGAGACGGTCCTCATCGCGGGCCGAGATCGGCAGGATGACGGGACCGTCAAAACCACCCGCATCGGTGCGGACAGGCGCTTCCTCCAGCAGGGCATGGACGTTGGCGCCGCCGAACCCGAAGGAGCTGATGCCGGCCAGCCGGGGCCGATCAGGATCGTGGGGCCAGTCGCGCCGCTCCGCCTGGATGCGGAAGGGCGAGCCGCTGAGGTCGATCAGCCGGTTCAGCGTCTGGAAGCCGACATTGGCCGGCAGCGCGCCATGGCGCAGCGCGGCCAGCAGCTTGGCGATGCCGGCAACGCCCGCCGCCCCTTCCAGATGGCCGATATTGGTCTTCACCGACCCGATGCCGCAGCTTTCCGGCGCGGGCTCGGTGTCCGCCGCCGCATGCAGCGCGGCGAAGGCCTGCTTCAGTCCGGCGATCTCGATCGGGTCGCCCAGCGGCGTGCCGGGGCCGTGCGCCTCGATATAGCTCACGCGGTCCGGCGTCACGCCCGCGGCGCGATGCACGGATTCGATCAGCGACGCCTGTGCGTCCGGGCTGGTGACGGTCAGCGAGCTGGTGCGCCCGCCATGATTGACGCCGATGCCGCGGATCACCGCATGGATCGGGTCGCCATCGGCCAGTGCCCGGTCCAGCGGCTTCAGCAGCAGCACCCCGCCGCCTTCGCCACGCACATAGCCATCGGCGCGGTCGTCGAAGGCCTTGCCGCTGCCCTCCTTCGACAGCATGCCGGCCTTGGAGAAGGCAACGAAATGGTTCGGCGACCAGGCGAGGTTCACGCCGCCGGCCAGCGCCATCTCGCAATCGCCGGCGTCGAGCGCACGCACCGCCTCGTAGATCGCCGTCAGCGAGGCGGCGCAGGCGGTGTCGTTGGCGATGCTGGGGCCGTGCAGATCGAAGAAATGCGACACCCGGTTGGCGATGATCGAGAAGGCGATGCCGGTCGGCATATAGGCGTCGGTCTGCGCCAGGTGCTTTTCCAGCAGCTCCGCATAATCCCAGTGGCACACGCCCATATAGACGCCGGTGCGGCTGCCGGCGAGCTGGGAGGCGCGATAGCCCGCATCCTCGATGGCGTGCCACGCCATCTCCAGCGCGAAACGCTGCTGCGGGTCCATCCAGGCGGCCTCGCGCGGCGATACGCTGAAGAAGGGCGCATCGAAGCAATCGGCCTCCTCGATGAAGCCGCCCCAGATGCTTGCTGTTTTATTCCCGGACGCCGGATTGCCGTGCAGGGCCGCCTTGTCCCAGCGCCCCTCCGGCACTTCCGAGATCAGCGAGCGGCCCGCCGCCAGATGGCGCCAGAACTGGTCGAGCGTATCGGCCTTGGGCAGGCGCAGCCCGATGCCGATGATGGCGACGGGGCGGCTCATGATCCGCCCTCCCCCAGCAGGATGGAGAAGCGGCGGGAAAGCAGGCTGGCGGTCTCCGCCATCAGCCGGTCGGCGATGATGTCGGGATGGCGGTTGCGCCAGCTTGCCAGTTCGCTGCCCGCGACCCACTGGTTGAACGCCCCCAGCGCCGGGCCGCAATGCACCTGGAAATCGACCTTGTGCTCCAGATCGCCGGCCAGTGCCCAGCGCGTGGTGTCGCGGAAATAGCGCTTGAAGACCAGCGCCATGCGGTGCTTGGGCTGGCGCTCGGCGCGCTCCACCTCGGCGGCGCGGTAGCTCGCCTTCACATCGGCGAACACCTCGTCAAAGCTGCGCTTGAAATAGCGCTCCTCGATCTGCCGGCGCAGCGCCGGCTCGATCTCCTCCAGCGATTCGTGCTGGCGGTACAGGGAGACCAGCTTGTTGGCGCGGGCCGGGAAGAACAGCCCCTTCTTCAGCACCTGCACCTTGGAGCCCATCTCGAACATCTCGCCGGAGGGGGCGTAGTCTGTATCATAGACATTCATGCCTTCCAGCATGTCCTTCACCGCGTCGCTGGTGCCGGCCTCCACGGTGCACTGGTTGATCGATCCGGTGAGGATGAAATCGGCCCCCAGCACGAAGACGGCAGCCGCCGCCTCTGGCGTGCCGATGCCGCCGCCGGCGCCGACATGGATGCGCGCGAAACCGGGGAAGCGCGCCTGTGCGTCATCGCGCACCTTCAGGGTCGCCGGGATCAGCGTGAAAGGCATGCCCTGGTCGGTATGGCCGCCGGAATCGGACTCGACGCACAGCGCATCGGCCATCGGCACTTCGCGCAGCAGCGCCGCCTCGTCCGGCGTGATGCCGCCCGACTCCAGCAGGCGGGTCAGCAACCGCTCCGGCGCCGGGGAGAGGAACTGCGCTGCCACATCGGGCCGGGAAATCTTGGCGACGATGCGGTTGGCAGCTTTTATCTTCCCGCCCTCGCGGCTCAGCCCCTTGGCGCGGTAGCGCACCAGCGCCGGCGTCACCTCCATGAAGGCGGAGGCCTCGATCACCCGCACCTCATGGCGCAGCAGCAGGTCGGCGAGGTCGTCCTCCAGCTGCGGGAAATTGGCATGGGCGATGAAATTCATGCCGAAGGGCGCGCCCGGCGGAATCTCCGACCGGATGCGCTGGATCGCCTGTTCGACCGCCGGCATCGGCAGCCCACCGGCCCCGAAGAAGGCGAGCAGCCCGGCCTTCGCCATGCGGATCACCAGCTCCGCCGAGGCGATGCCCTGATACATGGCGCCGGCAGCATAGGCGTATTTCACGCCGAAATCCTCGCGGAAACTTGCCGAGCCCAGCGTCGCGGCGCCGAAGCCGGCGGCCTTGTGGCGCGTGCCATTCATGCGTGTGGGCGCTTCCACGGTCGGCGCTTCCGCTGTCTCTTCCGCTGCCAATTCGGCGGCGTCCAGCGGCCCGGCCTCCAGCTGGGTGCGCTTCACCATCGGCTTCACCACTGCACCGCCGGCCGGTCCCAGCTCCTCGAAATCCTCGAAGGCGAGGCCCTTGGCCAGCAGGTAGCGGATGCTGTCGCTCCAGCGCACCGGGGCGGTGATCTGCTCGGCCATCAGCCGGGCAATCGCGTCTGGCCTGTGCGGGCGCGCGGTCACGTTGGAGATCACCGGCACTTGTGGCGCGCGGAACTCGATATCGGCGAGGAACCGGGTGAAGGCGTCACGCGCCGGCTGCATGAAGGGCGTGTGGAAGGCGCCGCTGACCTGCAGCACACGGTAATGCGAGGCGCCGGCCTCCAGGAACAGCGGCTCGGCGGCCACCACCGCCTCGCGCTTGCCCGACACCACGATCTGCTTCGGCGTGTTCACATTGGCGGCGAAGATATCGGTCAGCCCATGCCGGCGGATGATATCCTCGACCTGCGCTGCCTCCAGTCCCAGCACCGCCGCCATGCCGCCGCCCGTCGCCTCGGCCATCAGCGCGCCGCGCTTCTGCACCAGCCGCAGACCAGTCTCGAAATCCACCACGCCGGCGGCGAACAGGGCGATATATTCGGCAACGCTGTGGCCCAGCAGGTAATCGGCCTTCGCCCCGTCCGCCACGCGCTTCAGCCAGGTCAGCGCGCCGACGACATAGAGCGCAGGCTGGGTGAACTGCGTTTGCGTCAGCCGCTCCATCGGGCCGGTCAGGCACAGCTCACGGATCGAGTAGCCGAGCACGGAATCGGCACAGGCGGTCTGTTCGGGGAAGGCCTCGAACAGCCCCTCCCCCATGCCGATGCGCTGAGCGCCCTGACCCGGAAACAGGAAGGCCTTCATGGCGCCTCCATCTCGCTGCCCTGGCGCTGCCACTCGACCCTGCCGAGATCGAGCTTTACCACCCGATCCGCCAGATGCCAGTAGCGCTCATCATGGGTGACCGCGATGACGGTCTTGCCCTGCGCCTTCAGCCGCTTCAGCACAGTATTGTAGAAATAGGCGCGGAAGTGAACGTCCTGCTCGGCCGACCATTCGTCGAACACATAGATCGGCCGGTCCTCCAGCAATGTCGCGATCAGCGCGAGGCGCTTGCGCTGGCCGGTGGACAGATGCGTGGTCGAGAAGCGCCCGCCCTCATAGCGCACCTTCCCGGCCAGCCCCATCTCCTCGATCATCAGATTGACCTGCTCGGCCGGCACATTCTCCAACCCGTACAGCCGGTCGAACAGGTGAAAATCGACGAAGATGGCCGCGAACAGCTCGCGGAAGCCGGCCACGTCGCGGCCGACCATCGGCGTCTCATCCACGCGGATCGATCCGGCCTCCGGCGCGTACAGCCCGGTCATCAGGCGCAGCGTCGTCGATTTGCCGCTGCCATTGCCACCGACCAGGAACAGCGTCTCGCCACGCTGCACGGTAAGGTCGAGCGGCCCCAGCGTGAAGGTGCCGGCCCCGGTCGCATCGCGGTGGGTGAAGGTCAGCGCCGAATAGCCGAGCGTCCGGAAATCGCGATAGGCCGCCGCTGCCGTGCGCGCGTCGGACGGGCTCAGCATGTCGGCGGCGCCCAGCTGGCGCTCGATCTCCAGTACGCCCTGCAGGCTGACCTCGGCGCGCACGAACATCGGCGACTGGCTGACGATCTTGGCAAACGGCGCCACGCAGAACAGCAGCACCGGGATCAGCTGGAAGACGATGTCCCCGTGATTGCCGACGAAGTGCGGGAAGCCAAAACCGACAATGCCCAGCATGGCGAAGATGACCGCGCTGCTGAGCAGGATCATCGCGGTCCATTGTTCGCCGGAATCGATCAGCGTCGCTTCCGTGGCGCGCGACAGCTTGCGGTAGGACTGGAACACCGACTCGTTCTTTCGGCTGTTCAGCCGCAGTTCCTTGCTGCCATTGATGATGTCGCCGATGGCGTCGAGCAGGCGCGCCTGGAAGCGATGCAGCCGGCGCAGCGTATCGCCCATCCGCTCGTTGATCCGGTGATAGGCGATGACGCCGGCAAACACACAGATCAGGAAGACCAGGAAGGCCGCCGGCGACAGGTACAGCAGATAGGCCAGCGAGATGACCAGCAGGATCGCCTGCTGGAAGGAATCGACCAGCAACGGAAAGGTCACCGACAGGTAGTTGGTTTCCTGCGACACCAGCGTGTAGAGCTGGCCACGCCGCAGCTGGTCCACATCGCGCAGCTCGGCCCGGCGCAGCCGGTCCATGACGCCCAGCCGCAGCCGGTTCAGCAGCACCTCGATGATGTGGTTGGCGCGCAGCAGGGCGAATTTGTTGGCCTGGTAATAGGCCACGAAGGCCAGCACGAACACCAGCGCCGTGGTCAGGTCCGGCCGTTCGGCCACCGCCACATGCTGCGCCACCTCATTGACGATCACCACCAGCAGCGCATTGGCCAAGCCGGCGATCACGGTCAGCAGGCCCATGATCTGCAGCGGACGGCGGCCGGCCCGCAGGATGAAGTCGAGCAGCGCCATCAGCTGTCCCCCATCCCATCCCCGACCGGGCTCATCTTGCCGAGGTCGAGATGCAGGCGGCGGTCGCAGCGATGCCAGTAGCGGTCGTCATGCGTGACCGCCAGCACCGCCTTGCCGCGCCGCTTCAGGTCGGGCAGCAGCTCGCTGTAGAACACGTCGCGGAAATGCGCGTCCTGGTCGGCCGCCCATTCGTCGAACAGATAGATTTCGCGGTCTTCCAGCAGCGCGGCGATCAGCGCGAGGCGCTTGCGCTGGCCGGTCGAAAGCTCGGTGCTGGAGAAGCGGCCATTCTCGAACCGCACCTTGTCCGCCAGCTCCATGCGCGCGATCAGCGCGGTCACCCGGTCGGGATCGACATCCTCCAGCCCGTGCAGCCGGTCGAACAGGTGGAAGTCCGGGAAGATGGCGGAGAACAGCTCGCGATATTCCTGCCGGCTTTCGTCTGTCACCGGCACCCCATCGACCAGGATGCGGCCGTCATCCGGCGCATAGAGGCCGCATACCAGCTTCATCGCCGTCGATTTGCCGCTGCCATTGCCGCCGGTCAGGAACACGATCTCGCCATGGCGCAGCGCGAAATCCCATGGGCCGGAGGTAAAGCTTGGCGTGCCGTCCGGGCCGCGATAGGTGAAGCGCACCGCCTCGAAGCTGATGGTCCTGAAACCCCGGAAGCGGGACTCCTCAGGCGCCGTCACCGCATGGCCGGCGCCGCCCAGCCGGTTGTCCAGCCGCCGCTCCAGCCGGAACACATGGCCAAGCCCGACATCCGCCTTGGAGAAGATCGGTGCCGCCGCGGTCAGCCCGGTCACCGGCCCGACGCAGAAGATCGACACCGCCACGATCTTGTAGACCGTGTCCGAATAGCCCTCGAAGAACATCGGCAGGATGAAGACGACCAGCCCGACCAGCGCATAGAGGAAGGCGTTGGCGAACTGCAGCAGCACGACCCATTTGCCGCCGACGCCGATCACCGTCGTCTCCAGCCGGTCCAGCACGCCGGCGAAATGCCGGAACAGCGAATCGTTCTTGTCGGCGTTCAGGCGGATTTCCTGGAAGCCCTCGGTGAAGTGCGACACCGATTCCAGCATCGCCGCCTCACAGACATAGACCTCCTCCATCGCCTCGGCCAGCACCTTGCGGCGCAGCCAGAAGATGTACAGGCCGATGATGGTGAAGGCCGTCATCACCAGGAAGGAGACCAGCGACAGGGTGGCGATGTAGAGCAGGCAGAAGATCAGCAGGAAGACGCCCTGCGCGGCATTCACCAGCAGCGGGAAGCTCTGCGAGAGATGGTTGATCTCCTGCGCCACTGTCGCATACAGGTCGCCATGGCCCAGATTCTCGATGGCGCGCAGATCGGCCCGGCGGATTTTGCCGACGACGCGCAGCCGGAGTGCGCTCAGCCGGTGCTGGACGAACTGGTTGGCCTGGCGCAGCGAGGCTCGGTCGGCGACGTAATAGAAGGCGAAGACGCAGAGATAGAGCAGCAGCATCTGCAGGCCGACCGGCACCTGCTGTTCCGCCTGCTCCGCGACGTGATTGATCAGCGCGATCAGCACGACGTTCGACAGGCCGGACAGGCAGGTAACGAGCAGCAACCCCCGATAGGCCTGGGGCGATCCGCTTTGAAGCAGGCGCAGAATATACATGCGTGCGGGCCGACCCCAATTCCCTGACAATCACGGTTCTTGCCGGAACGCAGCGTGCCACGCCCCGGTGCCGAGTACACGAGTATTAACCCATTGGCAAAAATGCGCAAAAAATACATTTGTGATAAATAGATAAAAAGCCGCTTGACGATGCCGCGCGGGCTGTCCGGGCCCTTGCCGGCGCAGACAGGCCGGACGAACCGCTGTAGAATTGATCCTGCTGCCCCGGAGTGCCGACTTCCCTCAACCGACTTTCCCGGAAGCTTTTGAGAACATGGAAAAAATTCGCGCCTTCATCGAGGAACAATTCCTCATCGAATATGACGAGAGCTTCCCCGAGGACACCAACCTGTTCAAGGAAGGGGTCATGGATTCCTTCGGCTATGTGCAGCTCTGCCGCTTCCTGGAGCAGGAGTACGGCTTCCGTTTCACCGAGGCGGAGATGACCGGCAATGTGCTGGTCAGCCTGACTCAGATCCGCGACTTCGTGGCGCGCAAGACCGCCCCTACCGCCAGCTCCGGTAACTGACCATGTGCGGCATCGCCGGATTTCTGGGGGCGGCGCATGAGCCGGCGGCATGGCCGGAGACGATCCGCACCATGCTGACCGCCATCGGCCATCGCGGACCGGATGCCATGGGCCATATGCTGGACGACCGCGCGGCGCTGGGCACCGCACGATTGTCAATCATTGACATAGCCTCTGGCATCCAGCCGATGGGCGACCCCAGCGGGCGCTACTGGCTGGCCTATAATGGCGAGGTCTATAATTACCTGGAGCTGCGCGCCGAACTGGAAGCCGCCGGGTGCGTGTTCGAGACCCGCTCCGATACCGAAGTGGTGCTGCAGGCCTGGCTGCATTGGGGCGCAGCCTGTCTGCCCCGCTTCAATGGCGGCTTCGCCTTCGCGCTTTATGACCGTGCCAGCGGCCGGCTGGTGCTGGCGCGCGACCGCTATGGCAAGCGGCCCTTGTTCTATCTGCGACGCGGCGGGGAATTCTATTTCGCCTCGGAGATGAAATCCTTCTTCGCCGTGCCCGGCTTTACCTTCGAGCAGGATGCCGAACAACTGGCCTCGATCCTCGCCTGCTGGACGCCGCTGCCCGACCAGACCGGCTTCAGGGGCATCGACAGCCTGCCGATGGGCGAGTGGATGAGCGTCGAGAACGACACCGTCAACCGCCATCGCTATGAGGCGCTGTCCTTCGATACGGCGGAGAGCGTAGCCAGCGAAGCCGAGGCGCTGGAGCTGATCCGCGAGCGGCTGCGAGCCAGCGTCGCCCTGCGGCTGCGCAGCGATGTGGAGGTCGGCGTCTATCTGAGCGGCGGCGTCGATTCCGCGATCACCGCCCTGCTGGCGCAGCGCGAGAGCCGGCATGCGCTCTCCACCTTCTCGGTCGCCTTCGAGGATGCCGCCTTCGACGAATCCCCACAGCAGCGCGAGATGGCGGACTTCCTGGGCAGCCGCCATCAGGCGCTGACCATCAGCCATGGCGATATCGCCAGCGCCTTGCCGGATGCCGTGTTCCATGCCGAGGTGCCGGCCTTCCGCTGCGCCTTCGTGCCGATGTACCTGCTGTCGCGCCTGACCCGCGATGCCGGCATCAAGGTGATCCTCAGCGGCGAGGGGGCGGACGAGGCCTTCCTCGGCTACGATCTGTTCAAGGAGGTGCTGCTGCGCCGCGCCTGGAACCATCTTGGCGAGGATGTGCGGCGCGACCGGCTGGGCAGGCTCTACCCGCACCTCGCCCATTACGGCCCGCAGGAGATCGCAGCCCTCACCGGTCTCTACCAGCAATTCGCCGAGGAGCGGATGCCCGGCCTGTTCTCGCACGAGATGCGCTTCCAGAATGGCCGCTTCGCCGCGCGTCTGCTGCGCGATGCCGGCGACCCGTTCGCCGCGATTTCCCGGCTGGTCGCCGGGGCGCCGGGCTATGGCGCGATGAGCGATATCCACAAGGCGCAATGGCTGGAATACCGGACGCTGCTGGCGGGGTATCTGCTGTCCACCCAGGGCGAGCGGATGAGCCTGGCGCATGGCGTGGAGAATCGCTGCCCGTTCCTCGACCCGGCGGTGGTCGCGGCGGCCAGCGCCACCAACCTGCGCTTCGATGACGGGGTCGAGGAAAAGCGCCTGCTGCGCCTCGCCTTCGCCGACGAACTGCCCGCTTCCATCGTGACCAAGCGCAAATTCCCCTATCGCGCGCCGGACAGTGCGGCCTTCGCCAGCGCCCGGCCGGACTATCTGGAGGCGCTGCTGTCGGAATCCGAACTAACGAAGCTGCCCTTCCTGGATGCGAAATTCGCAAAACGCCTGACCGACAAGGTGCTGAACCGCCCGGCCGGGGAGATCGGCACCAAGGAGGACCAGTGCTTCGTCTTCCTGCTGTCCATCGCCCTGCTGGACCGCTACTTCGTCCGCCGCGAAGGTGCGGGCCTGACCCGCGTGGTGCCGCCGCAATCGCGCGCCATCGATCTGCGCGGCAAGCCGCTGGCGGCCTGAGGCTTTACGCTTCCCCCTTTATGCTTCCCAGGGGAACTTCATCTCCGTCACATAGCGGCGGATGTTCCGCTGCACCTCGGCATCGGCGAACATCTCGCGGTTCGCGGCCAGCGCCGCATCGCGGCCGCGCGCCAGACTGTCGTCGGTCGCCGCGCGGTGCGCCTTGTAGCGCGCGATGGCGGGCCGGCCCAGATGGCGTAGCCGCTGCAGATGCCGGCGCAGCAGCGCCTCCGCCTCGTCGCCCAGCGCATCGACCAGCCCCCAGCCGGCGGCCTCCTCGGCGGGCAGCGGGCGCGTCATCAGCGTCATGTAATGGGCCTTCTGCGCGCCGATGCGCCGCGCGAGGAAGGGCAGCACACAGGCCGGGAACAGGCCGAACAGCATCTCCGACAGGCCGAAGCTGGCGCTGCGGTCGGCCAGCACGATGTCGCAGGCGGCGGCCAGCCCGACTCCGCCGGCATTGGCCCGCCCGCGCACCAGCGCCACGCTGACGAACGGGCCTTCCGCCAGCCGCCGCCAGAGATCGTAGAGCGCCGCCGGGTCGAGCGTCTCGCCCGAGGCCGTCGCCTCGAAATCCCCGCCGGCACAGAAGCTGTCGCCCGCCCCTTCGAGGACCACAATCGTCGCCCCCTCTGCCTCGCAGCGCGCCAGCTCGGCGCCGAGGTCCGCCACCATCTGGGCGTTGATCGCGTTGCCGGCCTCCGGCCGGTCGAGCCGCAACCGGGCGATGCCCTTGTCGATCTCCAGCCGGATTGTCTCGCAGTTCATGCCCCCTCCCTTATCACCAGCGCCGTATCCACCCCGCCGAAGCCGAAGGAGAGTTTCAGCGCCGTGCGGATGGTGCGCTCCTCCGGCGCGCCGCGCACGAAGCCCATCGCCGGGTCCTGCGGGTTGTCGAGATGGCGGGTCGGATGCAGCCGCCCGTCGCGCATCTGGATCAGCGTGGCCGCCAGCTCCACCGCGCCTGCCGAGGCCAGCCCATGGCCGATCAGCGACTTGGTGGCGTTGATGCGGGCATGGTCCAGTCCCGCCGCACGGAGCGCCGCCAGCTCGGTCGCGTCGCCCAGCGGCGTGCCGGTGGCGTGGGCGTTCACATACTCGATATCCTCGGGCGGCAGTCCGGCCATCGCCAGCGAAGCGCGGATTGCCGCCAGTTCGCCCTCCATTGAGGGTTCCGGCCCGCGATTGCCGCTGGCCAGATGCGCCCAACCGGCCAGCGTACCGTAAGGCACCTCAGTGGCAATATCCGCCCGGCACAGCACCAGCGCCGCTGTTGATTCGCCATAGACGAAACCGGCATGGTCGCGGTCGAAGGGCCGGCAGACTTCCGCCAGCGCACCCAGCGCCTGGAAACCCTGCAGATCGAGGCAGGAGACATCCTGCAGCGCCCCCAGCGCGATGCAGGCATCGACCCGCCCGCTGCGCACCGCCTCCGCCGCCTGGATCACCGCGACCGCGCCGCTGGCCGACGCCCCGCCGACGCTCATGGTGAAGCCCCGGATCGGAAACGCCGAGGCGCACAGCCCGGCGATATCGGTATCGAGGAACATATGGCCGTGGCGCGGCGGCCAATAGGCCATGCGGCCGGCATAGTCGCGCTGCGCCAGCATCTGCTCGCGCGCCATTAGGTTGCTGCCGCCGACCACCAGCCCGATGCGCGCCGGGTCGAGCGCCTCCAGCCCGGCCTCGCGCCAGGCCTCGTCCAGCACGGCGATGGCGGCGCGGCCCGGCAGGCCCGCCGTACGCGCGATGCGGGCCGGCAGCAGCTCCGGCGGGTCGGGCAGTTCGAGACCGATGAAGGAAGAGGTGCCGTCCGGCAGCTGCCGCCCGTCGCGGCGCAGCGGACTGATGGCGGGCGCCTCCCCGAACAGCACGTCGCGCAGGGCTTGCTTGCCATAGCTCCGGCCGGCGGCAACGCCGATACCGGCAATGACGATGGAAGCTGGATTACCCTGCGCGCTTGGCATGCAGCAGATCGGCCAGCTCGCCGATATTGCGCGGCCCGTGCAACTGCACCATCGGGATATCGAGGCCGAGTTCCTCTAGCGTCGCCAGCACGATCTCGCTGCGCTCGATAGAATCGAGGCCGAGATCGGCCATCGCATCGGCACGGCCAATGGGATGGTCCGCGAGATCCGGCACCACAATGCGGATCTGCGAAATGATGATGCTGAGGATGGCGTCGCTGTCCAAATCCCGGCCCTTCCGTCCTAGATCCAGTCGTAGAGCCGGTGATACCCTTCGATGGCGCGCAGGACAAGCCGCTGGCCATTAGAACCGCCGCCCTCATACACTTGCCAGGCACCCGGCACGATGCCGCGGTCCGGCAGCGCGTCGCGCAGGCCGAAGCGCAGCGTGCTGTTGCCGCGCAACAGCCGCTCATACTCCTCGATGGACAGGCGGTAGCGGGCATCCATCGCCGCATCGATGCCCATCGCGCGCAGCCGGCGCTGCCCGTCGGATGTGGCCACGCCGCTGTAGAATTCCGAGCAGCAGCCGGAGCCGTAGGAGAAGAAGCCGATGCGCTGCGGGCTGGCGAAATCGCCGGTCGCCAGCGTGCCGGCCAGCCCGAGGAATACCGACGCCCCCGCCGTGTTGCCGACGCGCTGGCCATAGGCCAGGCTGCCCGCCATGCGGCGCTGGAAATCCGCCTCGATCTCCGGCGGCGGGGTCTTGTAGAGCTTGCGCATCAGGTGCCGGTGCGCGCCCTTCACCATGCCGCCGAACGGGGTGTGGAAGCACAGATAGCCGAAGGTCTCGCGGAAATCCGCCCCCTCGACCCGGCGGGCATAATCCTTGTAGGCCTTCTCGCAGCAATCGAGATAGGCCATCAGTGAGAGGTCGGCGTCGCCGGCCTCGGTGTCCGGGCCGGGGCGGCAGGTATCCATCACCTCGAAGCCGTGATTGCCATAGGCGCCGGGATCGATGGCCAGCAGATGCGGCGTGTCGCTGACCAGCAGCGCCACCGCGCCGGAGCCGGAGCTGGGCTCGGAATAGGCCCATTCCTGGATCGCCGATTCGTCGGCCAGCGCAAAGCGCGAGATGTCGGTCGCCACCACCAGCGCCTTGGCGCCGGGCGAGGTCTGCGACAGCACGAAATTCACCGCCATCTGCAAGCCCGCCGTGCCGGAGTAGCAGGCCTGCTTGATCTCGAACAGGCGGCAATTGCCCGGCAGCCCCAGATAGTGGTGGATATAGGTGCTCATCGACTTGCCGAAATCGATGCCGGATTCGGTGCAGGCCACCACCATCTCGATGCGGTTGCGCTCCGCCGGGTCCAGCCGGTCGAGCAGCGGTTTCGCCGCATTCACCGCATAGCTGACAGGGTCCTCATAGGGCAGCGCTACCGTCTTCTCGCGCATCAGCAGATTTTCGAAGCGCGGCATGTCCAGCCCGCGATGCACGCAAAGTTCGCGCACATCCAGGCTGGCAGCACCGGCATAGACGTTCAGCGCCTCGATTCCGACAGCTCCGCTCACGCCGCTTCTCCCAGTTTGACGGGCAGGCTGGCAAGGCCGCGCGCGTTCAGCCGGTCGAGCCGCCATTCCGGCTCGCCCGCCAGTTCCATCCGCGGGTAACGGCTCAGCAGGCTGGTGAAGGCGATGCGCCCTTCAAGCCGCGCCAAGGGAGCGCCGATGCAGACATGCACGCCGCCGCCGAAGGTCAGGTGCGCGTTCGGCCGCCGCCCGACATCGAAATCGTCCGGCCGCTCGAACCGGCGCGGGTCACGGTTGGTGGCCCCGATCAGCCCGATCACCGGCGATCTGGCGGGAATGATGGTATCGCCGACCGGATAATCCTCGATGGCGACGCGCAGGATCATGTTGCCACCGGGCTCGCAGCGCATGAATTCCTCCAGCGCCGGGCGGATCAGCGCCGGGTCGGCACGCAGCCGCGCCATCTGGTCCGGGTGGCGCAGCAGCAGCAGCAGGCCGTTCCCAACCAGCGTCACCGTGGTCTCGTGCCCGGCCACCAGCATGGAGACGAGGTTGGTCAGCGTCTCCTCCTCGTCGGTGGTGCCGCTGTCATGCGCGCGGATCGCCATGTCCATCAGGCTCTCGCCCGGCCGCTTGCGCCGCTCGGCAATATGGCCGCGCAGGAAATCCTTGAACTCGGTCAGCGCGTTCAGTGCCTCCTGCTTCTGCTCCGGGGTCATCAAGATGTCGCCGATGCGGATCAGCGAGGCGCTCCAGCGCGCGATGGTCTCATCCATGCTCTGCGGCATGTCGAACAGATTGCACAGCACGCGCAGCGGCATCGGCCCGGCGAAGCCGTCGATCATGTTCACCGTGCCACCACGCGGTAGCGCGTCCAGCAGCCGGGCGGCCTCCGCCTCGATCATTACTTCCAGCGCCGTCATCGCCTGGGCGCGGAAGGCCGGCTCGTACACGCCGCGCATGCGGCCATGGTCGGGCGGGTTGGCGTTGATCATCTGCGGCTGGAAATCGCCGAACAGCCGGTAGCCGACCGGGTCATTCTGGCGGTAGGACTCCTCATACCAGCCGCCGCGCCACAGGCGGGTGTCGCGCCCCATCTCCGGCGCCTTCAGGATGCGCGAGAATTCCTCATGGCCGAGCACAAAATAGATGCCGCTGGCGGTGTCGAAATGCACCGTCCGCTGTTCACGGATCCGGTGCAGCGCCGGATAGGGATTCTGCAGGAAATCCCGGCTGGTCAGCAGCCCCCACCAGTCGATGGCGGCGGCCTCATCCGACAGGCTCACCTTTTCCCCCCGGTCGCCCCACGGCTGGCATAGATGTGGAACACCGGCGCGCCGCCCTGCGACAGCGGATGGCCGCCAATGCTGGTGCGGTAGCCGCGCCGCTTGAGGTCAGCCTCGATGGCCTCGGTTTCATCGCGGCCCAGATGCACCTCTACCATCAGCTGGCGAATCTTCGGCCAGTCGGACTCGGCGATGCCGGCCAGCACCTCCTTCTCCGCCCCTTCGGTGTCGATCTTCAGCAAATCGATGCCTGCCAGCCCGCGCGCGGCCAGCTGGCTGGACAGGGTGTCGATCTCGGCGGTCACACGCTCGGTGCGAAACAGGCTGTCGAGGAAATCGGCCTCTTCCATC
This sequence comes from Oceanibaculum indicum P24, assembly GCF_000299935.1. Taxonomy (NCBI): domain Bacteria; kingdom Pseudomonadati; phylum Pseudomonadota; class Alphaproteobacteria; order Rhodospirillales; family Oceanibaculaceae; genus Oceanibaculum; species Oceanibaculum indicum. The sequence continues at coordinate 46,008 of NZ_AMRL01000010.1, forward strand.
CGCTCCGTCGTGCCGATGCGCTCGACAATTTCCCGCACCGCCTCGGAGGCACCGCTGCCGGCAAGGACTTCCCGCAGCCCGGCGGAGAGCTTCTCGCCAACCGCGCGGTTCGCCGTGGACAGGGCGGAGATGCCGGGGAAATAGTCGAATTCCAGCGTACCCGGCGCCCGGCCCAGCCCCAGCGGGATCGCCTCCGCTGGCGGCGTCAGCGCGGCGGCATTGCCGGCAAGGGCGGCAAAGGCAGCTGGCATCGGCTCATAGGCAAAGATACGGCCCTGCGCGCAGCGGTCGCGCAGATAGATCGCGAACAGCCCGATATTGGCGCCGACATCGAAATAGACGCCCTCCGCCGGCAGATCGATGCCGTGCGCGGCGAAATCCTCGGAGAAGATTTCATGCACCGAGAAATCCACCTCATACGGGTTCACGCACTGGATGGTGCGCCCGTCGGGAAGGGCCGTCGTCGTGGTCGCGCTCAAAGGGTTTCTCCCGCCGAAAATTCCCCCGAACGCTATCATGCGGAGGCGTCGCGGCAAGCAGAAAGCTTTGTGACGGCGTGGCCTAGCCCTGCCGCAGCATAAGGGCCGGCGACCGGGCGAGCGCGCGGTTCAGGGCGGCAAGCCCGGCCAGTGCCATGACCGCTGCCGCCCCGGCGAGCCAGGGCAGCGCACCGACCAACGCCGGGCGGAAATTGAGCCAGCCGCCAATCGCTGCCCAGGCGGCGAGATTCCCCAGCAGCAGCGCCGCCAGCCCGGCAACAACCGCGATCAGCCCATATTCCAGCAGCGCCGCCACGGCCAACTGCCGGCGCGTCGCGCCCAGCATCTTCAGCAGCACCGCCTCCTGCACCCGCCGACGCTGTCCGGCCAGCACGGACCCCATCAGCACCAGCAGGGTGGCCAGCCCGCTCGCCGCCGCCAGCGCCGTCATCGCCGTTCCGCCGCGCGCGGCCACCCCGGCGAGGAAATCGATCACCTCCGCGACCTTGATCGTCGGCGATTCAGGGAAGGCATCGGCAAGGACCGCCCGCACTGTCTCCAGCGCCGCCTCATCCGCCAGCCAGAGCGCGGCCACCTCCCGATGAGGCGGCGGATCGGCCGGCGGTGACAGCAGGATCGGGAAGTCCAGGTCGAGCCCCGCCCAGTCCACCTGGCGCAGATTGGCGATCCGCCCTTCCAGCGGTTCGCCCAGCACGTTCAGCGTCAGAGTATCGCCGACCGCGACGCCAAGCCTGTCCGCCACGCGCGCATCGACCGACAGCAGCGTCGGCCCGTCATAATCCGCCGGCCACCAGTCGCCGGCCACGACGCCGGCGGCGGGCGGATCGGCCCGCCAGGACAGGCCCCGGTCGCCGCGGACGACGAAGCCGACTTCCGCCGGGATGCGCAGCTCGGCGACCGGCACGCCCCCGACACGGTCGAGCCGTCCATGCAGGAAGGGGGCCCGCGTCCAGCGCGCCAGCGCGGGCTGCGCCGCCATCAGCGTATCGAAGCGTGCGGCCTCCTCCGGTGGCAGGTTCAGCAGGATCAGGTCCGGGGATGCCGCCGGCAGCGTGTCTTGCAGATGCGAAGCCGCATTGCCGCGCAGCGACGCAGCCGCGACCAGCAGCGTCAGGCACAGGCCCAGCGCCAGCACCAGCGATGCCGTCGGCGCGCCGGGCCGGTGCAGGTTGGCGAGCGCCAGTCGCAGCAGCGGATAGCGGGTTCGGCCTGCAAACCGGCCGGCGCCCCACATGACAATCCGTCCGAGGGCAAGGAACCCCAGCACCGCGAGCGCCGCCCCGCTGGCGAATAGAGCGGCCACCACCGGCAGCGGCGCCGACCAGACCAGCAGCAAAAGGAGCAGCACCGCCAGCAGCGCCAGTGCGGAGAGCGTCCGCCAGCCAGGGCGCTGCCGCTCGCTTGCCACCAGATCGCGCAGCAGGTGTTGCGGCGGCAGCTGCGCCGCCCGCGCCAACGGCCAGAGCGCGAAGATCAGGCTCGCCAGCAGCCCGAAGCCGGCGGCGCTTGCCAGCGGCAGCGCCCGAAGCGCCGGATCGAGCGGCAGCCAGTCGGCCAGCAGCGGCGTTGCGGCGCGCGCGGCGGCGATGCCGAGCGCCAGCCCGAGGGCGACACCGGCCAGCGACGCCGCCATGATCTGCATGAGGTAGAGCCGACGTATGGTGGCGGTGGTGGCGCCCAGCCCCTTCAGGATGGCGATGGTGTCGCGTTTGCGGTCGAGATAGGCATTGACCGCGCCGCCGACGCCGACGCCGCCGATCAGCACCATGCCGAGCGACAGCAGGATCAGCAGGGAGGTGACGAAACCCATGCTGCGCTCCACGCCGGGCACGCCATCCGCGGCATCGATAATGCGGTAGCCGGCCTCCGGGAAGCGCTGCCCGAAATCGCGAATCCAGTCGCCCGCCGCAAGCTGGTCCCGCAGGCGCACGCGGCTGTACCAATAGGTCTGGGTGCCGGGCGCCACCAGCGCGTTTTGCTCGATGGCCGGCAAGGCGACGATCACCCGTGGCCCCAGCGTGAAGCCGCGCAGCGCACGGTCCGGCTCGGCGCAGATTATTGCCCGCATCTCGAAATTCTGGCCGCCGATCATAATGCGGTCGCCCAGCACCAGCCCCAGCACCGCCAGCAATTCCTCGCCCACGACAGTGCCCCGGATGCCGTCGCGTTTCGCCAGCGCTTCGGACAGCGGCATCGAAGGCTCCAGCACCACATCGCCATAGAGCGGATAGGCGGCATCGACCGCTTTCATCTCGATCAGCGTGCTGTTGCCGCCGCCATGCGCCAGCGGCCGCAGCTCGGCGGTCAGGCTCGCGGTGCCGGCTTCCGCGAACAGCGCCAGATGGTCAGGCGGCGGCGGACGGTGATAGAGCCGCAGCGAGACATCGCCGCCAATGCCGGCCCGCGCGCCGGCCTGCACGCCGTCCAGCACCATGCGCGACAGCAGGCCGGTCGCCGCCATCGCCGCCGTGCCCAGCGCGACGCACAAGATCAGCAGCCAGAAACCGCCCATCGCGCCGCGCAGATCGCGCAAGGCCAACCGCAGAATTGTCACGCCGCCTGTTCTCCCCGCTTTACATCCCCCGGGGGATATAGACCGTTTCAGCCGCTCATCGAAGGAAAAGCCAGACAAACGGGGAAGCTTGCCTTCCGGCCCCGGCAATGCATGTCCTATAGGCCGTGGGGAACCAAAAAGAACAGGGGGCAAGAAATGACCGGAAAAAAGAAGGCCATCGTCGTCGGCGCGCTGGGTGTCATCGGGCGCTATATCGTGGAGCGGCTGGAGGCCGAGGGCGGCTGGGAGATCATCGGCCTGTCGCGCCGGCAGGGCGAGAGCCGGGGCGATGTGCGCTATGTCGCCGTCGATCTGTTGGACGAGCGCGACGTGGCCGCAAAGATGGGCGCGTGCGCGGACGCCACGCACATCTTCTACGCCGCCTTTCAGGCCGTACCCGGCCATGCGTCAGGCTATGCCGCCAACATCGCGCCCAATCTCGACATGCTGGTGAACTCGGTCAGCGCCGTGGAGGCGCTTTCGCCTAATCTCGAACGGGTCGTGCTGGTGACCGGCACCAAGACCTATGGCGTGCATATGGGCCCCTACAAGACGCCGGCGCGGGAGAGCGATCCGCGCCACATGCCGCCCAACTATTACTTCAACCAGGTGGACTGGCTGACCGAGCGGCAGAAGGGCAAGCGCTGGGACTGGGTGGAGCTGCGTCCGCAGACCCTGTGCGGCTTCGCGCCCGGCACGCCGATGAGCATCGTGCCGGTGATCGGCGTCTATGCCGCCTTCTGCAAGGAGCTTGGTTTGCCCTTCCGCTTTCCCGGCAAGCCCGGCGCCTACACCTCGGTCTATCAGGTGACGGATTCGGCGCATTTCGCCGATGCCTGCCTGTGGGCGGCGTTGGAGCCGCGCTGTTCCAACCAGGCCTACAACATCACCAATGGCGATTATTTCCGCTGGTGCCATCTGTGGCCGGTCTTCGCGGATTTCTTCGGCCTGCCCTATGCGCCGCCGCAGACCATCTCGCTGACGCAGATGATGGCGGACAAGGAAGATCTCTGGAACGCCCTCGTCGCGAAGCACGGTCTGAAGCCCTATGGCTTCGACGAGATCGCTGCCTGGCCGTTCGGCGACTATGTGTTCGGCGCCGACTGGGACGTGATGTCGAACGTCACCAAGTCGCGCCAGCACGGCTTCCACAATGTCATCGACAGCGAGGAAATGTTCCTGCGGCTATTCCAGCGCTTCCGCGACGAGAAGATCATTCCCTGAGCTAAGCCGAGCGGGCTGCCCCCAGATAGCGGTCCACCTCTGCGCGCAACACCTCGGCCTGGCGCGACAGCTCGCCGGCGGCGTTCTGCACGTCGCGGGCGGCACTTTCGGTCTCGCCGGCGGATTCCAGCACCAGCGTGGTGCTGCGCGCGACCTCCGCCGTGCCGGCCGAGGCTTCCTGCACATTCTTGGAGATTTCCGATGTCGCCGCCGCCTGCTCCTCGACCGACAGGTTCACCGAGGCGGAAATCCGGCTGACATCGTCGATGGCGGTCACGATCTCGCCGATCGCGTGGACCGCCTTGCCGGTCGCCGTGCGGATGCCCTCGACCTGATCCTGAATGCGGGCCGTCGCCTCGCCGGTCTGGTTGGCCAGGCTCTTCACCTCCGACGCGACGACGGAGAAGCCCTTGCCCGCCTCGCCGGCCCGCGCCGCCTCGATGGTCGCGTTCAGTGCCAGCAAGTTGGTCTGCTCGGCAATCTCGCGGATCAGGGTGATGACGCTGCCGATCTCCTCGGCGGCCTGGCTCAGCGTCGCGACCTGGTCGTTCGCCAGCTTCGCCTTGTCGTTCGCCGCCTGGATGGTGCGCAGCGAATCGCCGACCTGCCGGGTGATCTCGCCGATGGAGGCCGACAGCTCCTCCGACGCCGAGGCGACCGCCCCGACATTGGCCGAAGCCTCTTCCGTCGCGGCGGCGACGGCGGTGGTCTGGGTCATGGTGCTGTTGGCCAGCCCGGTCAGGCTGGAGGAGGTTGCCTGCAGCTGCGTCGCCGCCGAGGCCACCACCTCGACCACGCTGCCGACCTGGCTTTCGAAGCCGTCGGTCAGGCTGGCGAAATGCGTCACCTTGGCGCCCATGCTCTCCGTGGCCTCGTTGATCCGGTTGGCGCTGACGAGGAAATGCCCGCCGAAGCCCTGCGGCTGGATCTTGCGGAAGAAGCGGCCCTTGGCGACATAGTCCATGGCGGCCCCGGCCTCGCGCACGAAGGCGTCGGTCACATCGACCAGATGATTGACCGCACGCAACAGCGCCAGCATCTCTCCGCCCTCGTCGAGGCGCGTCAGCCGCTGCTCGAAATCGCCGACCGCCACCGCGGTGCAGACTTCCTGCGTGCGCACGATCCAGCGCCGGGCCTTCGCCAGAAACAGCATCGTCGCCACCGCGCACAGCGCCGACAGGGCGGCAGCGGCGCTGGCATAGAGGCCGGCTTCAGCGACCGGCAGCCAGGGTAGCAGGGCTGCGGCGGCGGCGGTCAGCACCGCCAGCAGGGCGGCGGTGCCGGCCCTAGAGAGAGAGGACGAATTCGTCATAGCCGAGTCCCTTTTCCTGCAGCATGGCGGTCAGGCGCTCCTGCGCGGCCTTCAGCCCGTCCTTGCGGTTGGCCGGCTGCTCCTCGATGGCGCGCAGTTCCTTGTAGATCGGTTCGATGGCCGTGAGCGCAGCCGCTTTCGGAAAACGACGGTTGGAGTGATAACCCAGAATCCGCCCCTGGCCGTCCAGGCTGGGCGTCACATGCGCCAGCACCCAGTAATGGCCGCCGCTCTTGGTGCGGTTCTTCACATAGGCGAAGATTTCCTGGCCGGCCTGGATCCTGTCCCACAGCAGCTTGAAGACGCTGCGTGGCATGTCGGGATGACGGATGAAGCTGTGCGGCTGGCCCAGCGTCTCCGCCTCGCTATAGCCGGAAACCTTCATGAACACATCGTTGCAATAGGTGATGCGGCCCTTCGGGTCGGTCTTCGAGACGATGATCTCGTTCTCGCCGAAATCCACCCGCTCCCCTGTCACCGCCACTGCCGGCTGTCTGGCCATTCTCGTCCTCCCCCGGCTTTCTGCCGGCCGGTTCTGCGTGCGTACCCTTCCGGATGTACCGCTTGAAAAATATCATTTCAAGGATTGCGGACAGGAGGGCACATGCCCGAAAGCCGCCGCAAACCTAGTCGGCGAACGGCAAGCCTAACAGTGGTTTATCTAATTTAGGATAAAATAACGTAAAGCTTGATCAAGCGCGCCGGCGTTCAGCGCAGGAAGATATCGTGCGACAGCGTCTGGTGGACGAGCCGCGACAGCTCCGTCGATTTGTTGATCCGGAGTTTCTCGTAGAGCCGCTGCAGGATCGTGCGCACCGTGCTGACCTTGGTCTGCCGCAAGCGGGCAATATCCTCATGCGACATGCCGCGTGCGACCCCCAGCGCCACCACAGCCTCCGCCTCGGTGAGGGCCAGCCGCGCGACCAGCAATTCCTTGTCATCCGCGCCGGCAGCCTCGGCGTCGAGCACCTGCAGGACGATGCAGTTCTGCGTCTGCCCCGCAGTCAGGCCGGACGGGCGCGACAGGATCAGCGAGAGCGGGCTTCCATCCGCCATACTGCTGGAAAGCTGCAGGAAGACCGGGGCTTCGCGGCCCGCTTCCAGCGCCGCCAGCGCGGTGCGCAGGTCGTTATTGTCGCCGGCCTTGGAAAAGACCAGCCGGCCCCGCAGCAGCTGCAGCCGCGGGTCGGACTGGGCGATCCGCCGCGCCGCCTCGTTCGAGGCGAGGACCGAGGTATCGGCGTCGAGAATGAAGATCGGCTCCTTCAGCCGGTCGAACGCCAGAACCTCCAGCTGCGATTGCCCGCTGGCCAGGATACTACCCTGATGCAGCCGCATGACGGTGCGCAGCAGCTGCTGCATCGCCCCCAGCGTCGCCTTCTCCCGCGCATCGAACGGGCGCTGGGCCTCGGCCCGGACGATCGACAGGCGCACGCGCGGAAAGCCCGGCAGCTTGCCGTCATCGACGATGGAGACCAGCGTGCGCCCGATCTCATAGGGCTTCAGGTAATCATTGTAGAATTCGCTGCGCCGCAGATCCTCAAGCGGCAGCAGCTCGTCCGAAACGATCAGGCTGCCCTTCGGCGGCAGCCCGTCGCGGGTCGCGGCCTGCGTCCAGACATCCAGGCTGCCGTAATAGGCGGCATATTCGTTGAGCGCTTCCTGCGGTATGCCCGTGGCCGCCCACACGGCCCGCGGATCGGACGGCGCCAGATGCGGCGTATAGAGCGTGATCGCCCGCGCCTCGATCAGCCGCGTGATATCCGACAGGACGGATTGAAAATCCGGCGCGAACCGCTCGGACCTGGCCTCGGCTTGCATATTCATCCCCATCCCCGCGCTGACGCGTCCTGTCCTGTCTTGGCCCGTTTCCGCTCTTTTCGTTGAATACGCACGCATGAAACAGGCCGCACATCTCTAATGGATGAAAGCCCCTATATCCATAGAATTTGTGTGGTCATTACTTTGTGCGTATCGATGCGATATTTTTGATGACGAGCGAACGATACAATTGATGCATATCATCATATGCACTGATTAACATCAAGCATTTGCGAATGTGTTTTAATTTCGTATTTACGGTAAATTCTTATATTTCGTGCTTGTCATCCGCTTGCCTGCAGAAAGGCCAGTGGGTGGCAGTCAGTGCCTCACAGCGCCAATTGCCGGCCTATGGCGCTATTCGGAATCTGATTGAATGCCACGATCATGGAATATTCAGCGGGCACCTGCCTGTCGCCCATAGCGCAGGAATTCCGCATGACGCCGCGCCGGAAGCTTAGCGCCGCTCCTCCGGGGCGGCCCTTGGCGCCGCTGGCTGCACACGCTCTCGCGGGAAACGGATGCTGACGGTCGTGCCGTCACCCGGCACGCTGTCGATCACCGCGTCCGCCCCGAAGGCCTCGGCGAAGCGGCGCACCAGGGCGAGGCCAAGCCCCGCCCCTTCATGCTTGCGCGCCATGCCCATCTTCAGCTGCACGAAGGGCTCGAAGGCGAGGCGCGCCTCCTCCTGCGTCATGCCGACCCCGTGATCGACTACAGACAAGGTCAGCGCCTCGGCCTCCTCCGCTATCGTCACGGTAACCTCCCTGTCGGGCCCGGAGAATTTGATCGCATTGCCGATCAGGTTGATCAGGATCTGCCGGATTCTCCGCTCATCCGCCAGCAGCGCGGGCGCAGTCGCCGGAATGGCGTTCACCAGCCTCACCTGTGCCCGGTCAGCCGCAGGGCGCAGCATGGTGCAGCACTCCCCGGCGATACGATGCAGGTCGATATGGTCCTGCTCGAAATCCAGCTTGCCGGACTCGACGCGCGCGAGGTCCAGAATGTCCTGGATAATCGACAGCAGGTGTTCGCCGCTGAGCCTTATGTCGCCGGCATAGTTGCGATAGCGCGGGGGCAGGTCGCCGAACATCGCCTGCTCGATCATCTGCGAGAAGCCGATGATGGCGTTCAGCGGCGTGCGCAGCTCATGGCTCATATTGGCCAGGAATTCGGATTTGGCGTTGTTCGCCAGCTCCGCCTCTTCCTTCGCGCGCACCAGCCCTTCTTCCAGCGAACGCTGCTGGGTGATGTCCATGAAGGTGACAATGAAACCGCCGGAGGGCAGCCTGATGCTGCGCACCATCAGGAACACGCCATTAGGCCGGCGGTGCTGGTAGGGGTCGGTGCCGGTCCGAAACCAGTCCAGCCGTTCCTTGACCTTCGCCGCGACATCCGCTGGCGGGCCATATTCCCCGCGTTCGGTCAGATAGCTCAGGATATCCGCCGCCGCCGTGCCAACCCGGCACAGATCATCGGGCAATGTCACCATCTGCTGGAACGGGCTGTTGCAGAACCGCAAGCGTGCCTCCGCATCGAAGACCGCCAGCCCCTGCGGCAGGTTCAGCAGCACGGTTTCCAGCAGTTCGCGCTGCTCCTCGATCTCGCGCCGGATCGCCACCTCGCGGGTGACATCCCGGCCGGTTCCGCGATAACCCTTGAACCGCCCGCGCCGGTCGAATACCGGCACGCCGCTGATGCGGAACCGGATATTGCCCTCCCGGTCTGACCGGGAGCCCGGAATCCGGAAGGTATATTCCAGGTCGCGATACGAACTGTGGCTCTCTATAGCCGCAAGATATTCCCGCCGGAATTCCGCATTCTCGTCGCCAGTGCCGAACAGCTCCGCCCGCTTGCGCCCCAGGAAGCTGGACAGCGGCAATCCCGTCACCAGCAACAGCCGTTCCGAGCAATAAACGAAGCGGTCTTCCCGGTCCGTCTCCCACACCCAGTCGGCGGACATGTCGGCAATGTCCCGGAAGCGCGCTTCGCGCTCCAGCCCCTCGGCTTCCAGGCCGGCGAGCCGCCGTTGCAGCCGCTTGCCATAGATCAGCGTCATCAGGGCCAGCAGCGCGCCCAGCACCACCAGTCCCAGGACGAACCAATGCCGGACCGCACGCCCAATCGCGTTGACCTGCTCGGCAAACCGGTCCTGCACCTCGGTCATCCGCGCATCGATCGCCAGCAGCCTTGTGGTGAAGACGGCGTTGCGTTCGCGATTCCAGGGCCCTTCCTGGATTGCCTCATGCATGTCGGCGGCCACCTGCTCGATCTCCAGCAGCAGCGCGTCTGACTCGCTCCAGCTCTTCACGCTGGGCTGCAATAGCGCTGAATCCCCGAACAGCCGGAAGACCCAGGCGATGCCGGGCACATCGCCAGGGTGGTTCAGGCCGGCGGCAAGGTCTGCATAGCTGTCCCGCACCGGGCGGTCCGGGTCTTCGAGGATAAGACGGGCCGACCGGTCGGCCAGCGGCACGGCCATATCAGCACGGTAGGCAGCAAAATCCGCCGCGTCCCGGCTTTCGCCATAGCGCAGCAGGGCCAGCACCGCCGCCTTCTGATACCGGGAGTAATAATTCGCGCCGGAGGTGTAGGAGCGCGCCACATCGACGAACCAGATGCCGGCCAGGCCGAAGGAAACGGTTACCAGCAACGTGACGATGAAAACGGCGGCCAGCCCCGTCATCGCGATGGTCGTGACGGTGCGTCGCGTACCGCCGGACGCCTCCGCAGTGTCTTGCCGGTCCAGCAGGGGCCTTCTCCCTCATGCCGATGGTCTTTTTATTTTTAAGAGTACTCTCCTGCACGAATTCGACAAGAAATTGTGCAAGGCAGCCTGCCGGGTGACGAAAAGCTTGCGGGAAAGCGAGTCGGCATTATATATCTTCAAATAATTGCAGATAAGGAGTTCACATGCTGCGCCCCCTTGCCCCCGACGCCCTTCAGCAGCGCCTTGCCAGCGGCGAGATGCTGCTGATCGACATCCGCGAACCCGACGAATATGCCCGCGAGCATATAAGGGGCGCGCGGCTGATTCCGCTGAACGCCATCGACGCCGAGGATCTGACGGCCGAGCAGCGCCGCCCGGTCTGCTTCACCTGCCGCAGCGGCAACCGCACCGCCTTCAACGCCACGCGGCTGCTCGCGAAGGGCTTTCACGAGGCCTATGTGCTGGAAGGTGGGCTGGACGGCTGGAAGAAAGCCGGTCTGCCGGTGCATTTCAACCCGCGCGCACCGCTCGACCTGATGCGCCAGGTGCAGATTGCCGCCGGCGCGCTGGCGCTGGCCGGCGCGGTACTGGCCGCGACCGTCTCGCCCTGGTTCATCCTGCTCAGCGGCTTTGTCGGGGCCGGCCTCGTCTTCGCCGGTGTAACCGGTTTCTGCGGCATGGCAAGGCTGCTGAAGCTTATGCCCTGGAACCGCGCCAGCATTGGCTGAATCCGCTATCCTGAACGCATCAGAACAGGAGGACGCCATGCGCCCCACCGTTGACAGCTTCTTCGATGAGGCGACCAACACGGTCAGCCACATTGTCGCCGACCCGGCGACCGGCAAGGCCGCCATCATCGATTCGGTGCTGGATTTCGACTCCGCCTCGGGCCGGACCGACACCGCCTCGGCAGACAAGCTGATCGCGCATATCAAGGCGAAGGGCCTCACGGTGGAGTGGGTGCTGGAGACGCATATCCATGCCGACCATCTGACCGCCGCCCCCTACCTGCTGGAAAGGCTGGGCGGAAGCCTGGGAGTCGGCGGTGCCATCGCCCAGGTGCAGCGGACCTTCGGCGAGATTTTCAACGTCGGGCCCGGCTTCGCGCGCGATGGCAGCCAGTTCCACCGCCTGTTCCGGGACGGCGAAACCTTCCGGCTGGGCGACATCGAGGTCCGGGCCATCCACACGCCGGGGCATACGCCGGCCTGCATGACCTATGTCATCGGCGATGCCGCCTTCGTCGGCGACACTTTATTCATGCCGGATTACGGCACGGCGCGCTGCGACTTTCCCGGCGGCGATGCCCGCCAGCTCTACCGCTCGATCCAGAAGATTTTCGCGCTGCCGCCGGAGACGCGGCTGTTCCTGTGCCATGATTACAAGGCGCCGGGCCGCGACGAGTACCGCTGGGAAACCAGTGTGGCGGAGGAGCGCGCCAGCAACATCCATGTGCATGACGGCGTGACGGAGGAGGAGTTCGTCGCCATGCGCACCGCGCGCGACGCCACCCTGTCCATACCGCGCCTCATCCTGCCCTCGGTGCAGGTGAACATGCGCGCCGGCCATTTCCCGTCCGCCGAGGAAAATGGCGTCAGCTACCTGAAGCTGCCGCTGAACGCGCTTTAGCAATTACGCTGCAACTGAATATGGTTGCATCATTCTTCTGGCTGCTTATATCCTAAGCGTCTGGACACAGGTTCTGAAAGCATATGACCCGTCGGGACAAGCTGGTCGCCCGGCTGAAAGCCCGCCCGTGCGACTTTACCTGGGCGGAGCTGGTCAGAGTGCTGGAAGGGTTGGGCTATAATGAAGTTGCCACCGGCAAGACCGGCGGATCGCGGCGGCGCTTTGTGCATAAAACCGCACCGGCCTTGCTGCTGCACAAGCCCCATCCCGGCAACATCGTGAAGATGTATGTGATCGATGAAATCATCCGAACCCTCGGCGAGGCGGGGCTGATATGAGCAAGCTACTGGAATACAAAAACTATTTCGGCTCCGTCGAGTTCAGCGAGGAAGACGAGGTGTTTCACGGCAAGCTGGAATTCATCCGCGATCTCGTGACCTTCGAGGCCACGGACGCAAAGGGCCTGAAAGCCGCCTTCCAGGAAGCGGTGGATGATTATCTTGCCTTCTGCGCCGAACAGGGGCGCACCCCGGATATTCCGCTGAAAGGCAGCTTCAACGTCCGGCCCGGCCAGGAACTGCACCGCCGGGCGATGCTGCTCGCCGCACGCAAGGGCCTGAACCTCAATACGCTGGTCAGCGATGCGCTGCGGCGCTATCTGGACAAGGAGGAGAGCGCCGCTTGAGGGCCTGGCCTGACGGCGCGCTGGCACCAGTCCAGCACCGCCTCTGCCTCGGCCGGCAGGCTGGCCGCAAGCCCGCCATGGAAATTGGCCCAGGCCGGGGCGTAATCCTCGCGCACCGGCACCAGCACCGGAATATTGTCGGCGATTGCCCGCGCGATCACCGGGCGCAGGCCGGACCCGTCCGCCTCCGCCTTGCCGAAACGGTTCACCACCAGCAGGTCGGCGCCAGCCTCCAGCGCCGCCTCAAGCCGGCCCGCCGCCTCGGTCAGGGCCACGGAATCGAGCCGGCAGCCCTCGGAAAACCGCCCCAGATCCTGCGATATACCCATGACGCCGCCGCCGGCAAGATCGCGCAGCCGCATGGTCGAGCAGGCATCCGCCCCGACCTCGCCCCCTAAAAGGGCCGAATCATCTTCCTGCAGGAAGCCGATGACGCGCACCCCGTCCTGGCGCAGCCGCTCAACCACCGTCGCCAGCAGCGCATCAATTGGCGCGCGGCCCTTGAAGGGGATATCGGCAATCGGTGTCGCGCTGTCAGTCACGGCGGGCCGTCCTGGCTGTTTTCCCGTCCCCGAACGCTATCCGAAAGCCGGTCCCGGCACCAGCGCGCAGGATGGTTGAACGGGCAAATGACGGAATGATCCGGGTTGATATGGGTCAATGTCTGTAACAGGAGAATCCGTATCTTCAAATATGAGAGGTATCCTAAAAGCGAGGCCAAAAGGAGGAGCGACAAAATGTACAAGAACATTCTGGTTCCCATCGACCTGACGCAGGCGGAAAAGGGCACGGCCATGCTTGCCGTTGCCGCCAAACTGGCCGATCAGGGCGCCAAGATCACCGCGATCACCGTGGTGGAGGATTTGCCGGGTTATGTCCGCGCGGAACTGCCGACCGGCCTAGTCGAGAAGAATTTGAAGGCCGCGCAGGAGGAGATGGCGAAGCTGGTGAAAGACAGCGGCGTCGCCGCCAGCGTGCAGGTCAGCGATGGCAACCCATCGCGCGAAATCCTGGACCATGCCAGCAAGATTGGCGCTGACCTCATCATCGTCGCCTCGCACCGCCCCGGCATGCAGGATTACTTCCTGGGTTCGACGGCGGCCCGCGTCGTCCGCCACGCCGCCTGCTCGGTGCTGGTGACGCGCTGAATAGGGTCAGGCCGGCGCCGCCGCGCGCCGGCCACCGCCCAGCCTGAGCAGGAAGAACAGCGCGATGGCGATGTTCGCGAGGTTCCAGGCGAAGCCGTTCAGGAAGGCGGCCTCGTAGGACAGCGTCAGATCGTAGATCGCGCCCGACATCCAACCGCCGACCGCCATTCCCAGCAGCGTCGCCGACAGCACGAGGCCGATGCGCGCGCCCGCCTCCGATGCCGGGAAATATTCCCGCACGATCATCGCATAGGTCGGCACGATGCCGCCCTGCGCCAGCCCGAACAGGGCGGAGACGATGAACAGCGGCGCCAGCCCGTCGAACGGCAGGAACAGCAGCAGCGAGAGCGCCTGCAGCCCGCTGCTCGTCAGCAGCGTCCAGAGCGGTCCGATACGGTCCGCCAGCCAGCCGAAGAACAGCCGGCTGATAATGCCGGTCGCCAGCATGAGGGAGAGCATCTGCGCACCCCGCGCCGAGCCGAAGCCCAGATCGGCGCACAGCGCCACGATATGGACCTGCGGCATCGCCATGGCGACACAGCACAGAACGCCAGCCACCACCAGCAGGCCTTGCAGCAGGCGCGGCGAGATACCGGGCGAGACTGCGACCGTCGGCGTACCTGCCGGCACCGGCCTGACCACCGGTTCAGGCGCGCGGCGGCGCAGCAGCAGCGTCAGCGGCAGGATGGTGACGAGGCAGAACAGGCCGATTCCGACGTGGGTCGTGCGCCAGCCCACAGTTTCGATGAAATGCTGAGCGATCGGCGGCCACACCGTACCGGCCATGTAGCTGCCGCAGGCGCAGATGGCGACGGCGATGCCGCGATGCTTCGTGAACCAGCGCGAGATGTCAGCAATCATCGGGCCGAAGGTGGCGGAGCTGCCGAGCAGCCCGATCAGCACGCCATGCGCCAGCGCGAACTGCCACAGCGTCTGCGCCTGGCCGGCCAGGATATAGCCCAGCGCCAGCATGCAGGTGCCGCCGACCAGCGGCGGCAGCACGCCGAACCGGTCGGCCAGCCTTCCCATCAGGATGCCGCCGACGGCGAACCCGACCATCAGTAGTGTGTAGGGCAGGGCCGCATCGGCGCGAGCAACCTGGAATTCCGCCTCCACCGCCGGCAGCGCCACGACGACCGACCACAGGCCGACACCGCCGATGGTGGTCACCAGCAGCGAGATCGCTAGACGAAACCAGGCATAGGGCGGATCGCCCTCCGGATGGAGGGCGTCTGCACGGTCGCTCATCGGGCGGTTCCTCCCGGCCCCTTGCAGGGGCGGCGCTCTTCTCCGGCGCCTGCCCCGGTTGCTTCTTACATAACGACTTCGATCAGATGCGGCCCCTTGGCGCGCAGCGCCGATTTCATCACCTCGGCCAGCCGCTCGGCACTCTCGACCCGCGTCGCATCGACGCCAAGGCCGCGCGCCAGATTGACCCAGCCAATATCGGGATCGGCGAGGCTGAGCATGTTCAGCGCCTTCGGCCCCGGATTGTTGGCGCCGACATTGGCCAGCTCGCCGCGCAGGATGTTGTAGCTGCGGTTGGAGAAGATCAGCGTCAGCACGTCCAGCTTCTCGCGCGCCTGCGTCCACAGCCCCTGCACCGTGTACATGGCGCTGCCATCGGCCTGCAGCGAGACCACCTTGCGGTCCGGGCAGGCGACCGCCGCGCCCGTCGCCATCGGGATGCCGACGCCAATCGCGCCGCCCGACAGCTGCAGCCAGTCCATCGGGCCCGACGCATGGGTCGAGGGGAAGAAGCGCCGGCCGGTGGTGACCCCCTCGTCGCAGACGATGGCGTTTTCCGGCAGCAGCGCACCGACAACGGCGCCGATGGTCTCCGGCGTCAGCGCGCCGGTCGGGATGGCAGGCCGCTCGCGCGACGGGATCACCAGCTTCTGCGTGGCGCCCACCGCATCGGCAAGGCGCGCCAGCGCTTCCGGCTGATCCTCTGCCGGGGTGGCGACCATGATGACGTTGCAGCCTTCCGGCGCGATGAGGCTGGGCTTGTCCGGATAGGCGAAGAAGGCGACCGGATTGCGCGAGCCGATCAGGATCAGATGTTTCACCTCGGCCAGCACGGCGACCGCCTGATCGACCGGATAGGGCAGCCGCTCGATGGCGACACGGCCCTGGCCGCGTTCCATGCGGGCGTTGCTGGTCTCGGCCAGCAGGCCGGCGCCGGTCTTCTCGGCAATGCGGGCCGCCAGTTCCAGCCCCTCCGCGCGGACCGCCTTGTCGCCCAGCAGGATCATCACCTTCTCGCCGGACTTCAGCGCCTTGGCGGCGGCCTGGATGGCGGCTTCATCGGCCTTGGCGCGCTCCGGGATCGCCGGCACCGCGGCAATGCCGGCGCCTTCCTCCCAGGTCGCGTCGGCCGGCGCAATCAGCGTGGCGATCTGGCCCGGCGCAGTGCGCGCGGCGGCGATGGCGTCGGCGGCGTCGGCGGCAATGGTGGCGGCGCTGGCGGAGGTCTTCACCCAGTGCGAATAGGGTTTCGCCGTGCCTTCAATATCGGCGGTCAGCGGCGCGTCATACTGCACGTGATAGGTTGCATGCTCACCGACGATGTTGACCATCGGGCTGCGCGCCTTCTTGGCATTGTGCAGATTGGCGATGCCGTTGCCCAGCCCCGGCCCGAGATGCAGCAGCGTCGAGGCCGGCTTGTCGGCCATGCGGGCATAGCCGTCCGCCGCACCGGTCGCCACGCCCTCGAACAGGCACAGCACGCAACGCACGCCATCGACCCGGTCGAGGGCCGCGACGAAGTGCATTTCCGAGGTGCCGGGATTGGTGAAGCAGACATCGACTCCGCCCGCCTTCAGGGTACGAACCAGACTTTCAGCGCCGTTCATGGTGGTATCTTTCGCGATTATTCGAGGTGGTTGCCATCCGGGGTAGCGCCCCGCCGGACGGCGGTCAAGTTGCAAACTTCATTGACATTCTGTCGTGCCCTACTCAGCTCCGGCGAAGACGTTCCGCCAGGGCGATGCCGCCCAGCACAAAGGCCAGCGCCAGCGCATGATAGAGCTGGAAGCGCTCGCCCAGGATCAGCACCGCCAGCAAGGCGGAGAAGATCGGCACCAGATTGACGAACACGCCGGCCCGCCCCGGCCCCACCAGTTCCACGCTGCGCAGGAAGAAGATCTGCGCCAGGAAGGACGGGAACAGCGCAATAAAGGACAGCACCGCCCAGCCGGTCAGGCTCGGCCACTGGAAGCGGCCCATCGCCGCCTCGATGCCGACCAGCGGCAGCGAGGTCAGCAGCGCCGCGACCGCCATCACCGAGAACATGGCAAGCCCCGACACTGCCGGACGCTTGCGCAATGCCACCGTGTAGCCGGCATAGAGCAGGCAGGCCAGCACCATCAGCAAATCGCCATTGTTGAAGGCAAGCTCGGCCAGCCGGGCGATGTCGCCCTGCGCCGCGATGATGGCGACGCCCAGCATGGTCACCGCCACGCCGGCGAATTGCAGGCCGGTGACCGGGGTGCGATAGGCCGCATAGGCGCCCATCAGCACGAAGACCGGGATCGAGCCCTGGATGATTCCGATATTGATCGCCACGGTGAAATGGGCGGCGATATAGAACAGCGCGTTGAAGCCGGTAAAGCCCAGCGCGCCCAGCGCGAACAGGTAGGGCAGGTGCCGGCGCAGCACCGGCCATTCCGCGATCAGCCGGTGGCGGGCGAACAGCGCGATCAGCACTACCACGCCGGTCCAGCGCAGCATGGTCAGCGCCATCGGCGACACCTCGCCGACCGCCAGCCGACCGGCCACGGCGTTGCCGCCCCAGGACAGGGTGGTCAGCACCAGCAGCAGATAGGCATTGCCGAACAGCCAGCCGACCGGACCACCGGCGGAGCCTGTTGTCTCCGGCGGCGTGGAAACCTTGTCCACTTGTTGTTTCTCCGCGCCTGTTGGCGATTATCTCCCCGCCCTCTTTATCGCCCCCGCCGCCGCTTGTCACGCCGTGCGGGCGCAGGCTAGGCTCCCTTGCGGCGCAATGCTGCCCGCCTCCCACCGCGCGAGACATGAACCCATGCCCCAGCCTGCCCCCGCCGCCCTTGGCGATCCGCTGTACGAGGTGGATACCCCGGCCCTGATCCTCGACCTCGACGCGTTCGAGGCCAATCTGCAGCTGCTGGCCACCGCCGCGCAGGCCGCCGGGGTGCGGCTGCGCCCGCACGCCAAGACTCATAAATGCGCGGAGATCGCCAAGCGCCAGATGGCGCTGGGCGCCATCGGCATCTGCTGCCAGAAGGTCTCCGAGGCCGAGGCCATGGTAAATGCCGGCATCGACAATGTGCTGGTCAGTAACGAGGTGGTGGGCAAGGCGAAGCTGGACCGGCTGGCCGCCCTGCGCAAGCGCGCCTGGGTCGGCGTTTGCGCCGACGATGCTGGCAATGTCGATGATCTGGACGCGGCGGCGGCACGTGCCGGCGTGCGCCTGCCGGTGCTGGTGGAGATCGATGTCGGGGCGGGGCGCTGCGGCGTTGCCCCCGGCGCGCCGGCGGTGGCGCTGGCCCGGCACATCGCTTCCAAGGAGAATCTGGAATTCGCCGGGCTGCAGGCCTATCAGGGCAAGGCCCAGCACATCCGCGGCATTGGCGAGCGCCGCGCCGCCATCGACAAGGCGGTGGCGATGGTGCGCGAGACGCTGGATGGGCTGAAGGCCGCCGGCCTCGACTGCCTGATCGTCGGCGGCGCCGGCACCGGCACCTTCGAGATGGAGGCGGCGTCCGGCGTCTATAACGAGCTGCAGGCCGGCTCCTACGTCTTCATGGATGCGGATTATGCCCGCAACCTGAAGGAGGACGGGCAGTTCGTGGACACCTTCCGGCACGCGCTGTTCATCCATACCACGGTGATGAGCCACCCGGCGGCGGAGCGCGCCTATCTGGATGCCGGGCTGAAGGCCTTCAGCGTCGATTCCGGCCTGCCCACGGTCCATGAACTGGAGGGGGCGGAGCTGGTGCGCGCCTCCGACGAGCATGGCGCGCTGGCGCTGTCCAACCCCGGCAACAGGCCGAAGCTGGGCGACAAGCTGCGCCTCATCCCCGGCCATTGCGATCCGACGGTGAACCTCTATGACTGGATCGTCGGCATCCGCGACGGCCGCGTCGAGGCGCTGTGGGAGGTCACCGCGCGCGGCGCGCTGGCATAACAAAACCCTCTCCCCCTTGCGGGAGAGGGCTGCGAAGGCTTACGAGCGAAGCGAGTTAGGCGAAGCTGGGTGAGGGGTAGGCCAATGACAGCGCCGCCCCCCTCACCCGGTTCGCTACCGCTCACCACCCTCTCCCGCCAGGGGAGAGGGTGACACGAGCGTCCTACGCCGCGACGGCGTCCAGCCCCGGCGCATCCACCAGCACCACCTGGGTATCCTCCAGCGCCTTGATCTCGACGCTGTCCAGATCGCTGATGGCGACGCCATCGCGGGACTCGGCGCGGGTGCCGTTCACCTCGATCTTCCCATCGGTCGAGACGAGGTAGAGGTAGCGCCCCTTGCCCAACGTATAGGTCGTGCTGTCGCCGGCCTTGAAGCTGCCGCCCAGCACAGCCGCATCCTGGTTGATCGGCAGCGCGTCCGTGTCGCCCGTCCGGCCGCTGGCCAGCACGGTCAGCCTGCCATTCTGCTCCTTCGGGAAGGTGCGGGCCTCCCAGTAAGGCTCGGCATGGCGCTTGTTGGGCATGATCCAGATCTGGAAGATCTGGGTGTCGTCCGGCTCCTGATTGTACTCGGAGTGGACGATGCCCTTGCCGGCGCTCATCACCTGCACGTCACCCGCCTCGGTGCGGCCGACATTGCCCAGCCGGTCGGTATGGGTGATCGCGCCTTTGCGGACATAGGTGACGATCTCCATGTCGCGGTGGCCGTGCGGGTCGAACCCGGTGAAGGGCGAGATCGTGTCATCGTTCCAGACACGCAGCGCGCCCCAGCCCATGCGGGACATGTCGTGGTAATTGGCGAAGCTGAAATGATGCTTGGCCTTCAGCCAGCCATACTCGGCACCGCCAAGGGTGGAAAACGGACGAACGTCAATCATGACAGTCACTCCTTGCCTCGCCTGCGCCGGCATTGTGGTCCGGGCAGGCCGTAAAAACGTTACTTCACAAGCTTCGCGGCGATCCCCGCGACATGGGCGCCCTGCTTGCGGGCGATGGTCAGCTCGACCTCGCTGGGCTGACGGCTGCCGTCAGGCCCAGCCACGGTGCCGGCGCCATAGGCGGAGCCGCCGCGGAATTCGCTGATATCGGTCAGCTCCTCGATCGAGTAGGGCGCGCCGACGACGACCATGCCGTGATGCATCAACGTCGGGATGAAGCCCAGGATGGTGCTCTCATTGCCGCTGCCGGTACCGGTCGAGGTGAACACGCTGCCCACCTTGCCGACCAGCGCGCCCTTCATCCACAGACCGCCGGTCTGGTCCATGAAGTTGCGCATCTGCGAGGCAACCGTACCAAAGCGCGTCGGCGCGCCGAAGATGACCGCGTCATACTCGGCCAGCTCGTCCGGCTTGGCGATGGGGGCGTCGTGATCCAGCTTCATGCCGGACTTCTTCGCCACATCCTCCGGCACCAGTTCCGGCACACGCTTGATCGTGACCTCAGCACCGGCGCCCTTGGCGCCCTCGGCGACGGCCTTCGCCATCGTCTCGATATGGCCGTAGGAGGAATAATAGAGAACCAGAACCTTCGCCATGTACCTGCTCCTTCGCATCTGTTGTGGCCGTCTGGCGGCCGGACCAATCTGATGGGCAGGATATAGCGCGGAAGGACTGTCTCTTAAATCCGGCCCATGGCACAATACTGTTTCCAGACAGAAACGATGGAGCCGATATGCAGGATCTGAACGCGATGCTGGTCTTCGCCCGGGTGGTGGAGGAAGGCGGGTTTTCGGCGGCGGCGGAGAAGCTGACCCTGTCGAAATCCGCCGTCTCCAAGCAGGTGGCGAAGCTGGAGGACCAGCTGGGCGTGCGGCTGCTGAACCGCACCACACGCCGCATCAGCCTGACCGAGGCGGGCGAGCTGTTCTTCGTCCGCGCGCAGGAGGTGGTGGCGGCAGCCGAAGCGGCGGAACAGGCGGCGACCAGCCTGCAGGACGCGCCGCGCGGCACGTTGCGGCTGAATGCGCCGGTCAGCTTCGGGCGGCAGCATCTGGCGCCGGCCCTGCCGGATTTCCTTTACGTCAATCCCGACGTCACCATCGACATGACGCTGACCGACCGCTTCGTCGATCTGGTGAAGGAAGGCTATGACATGGCGATCCGCATCGGCGCGCTGCCGGATTCGACGCTGATCCAGCGCCGGCTGGCCGATGCCCGCATGCTGACCGTCGCCTCCCCCGACTATCTGACGCGGCGAGGTGTCCCGCAGACGCCGCTCGACCTGCAGCGCCATGACTGCCTGTGTTACGCCTATCAGGCGACCGGCGACGAATGGCGCTTCTCTGGCCCGGAAGGCATCATCCGGGTGCGCGTGGCCGGCCAGTTGCGGGCGAACAATGGCGATGTCCTGATGGAGGCCGCCATCGCCGGCCTTGGCATCATTGTGCTGCCCAGCTTCCTGGCTGGCGACGCGGTGCGCGGCGGCCAGCTGACGCCGATCCTACGCGACTACAAGCTTTCCGAAGGGGCGATCCATGCGGTCTATCCGCATGCCCGCCACGTCTCCGCCAAGGTCCGCGCCTTCACCGATTTCCTCGCCAGGCGCTTCGGCGGCAAGCCCTATTGGGACCGGGATTTGTAGGAACGTATCTGCCATTCCTCCCCCTACGTCATGGCCAGTTTCCCTCCTTTCAACTCCGCCCGTCACCCCCGCACTTGTTGCGGGGGTCTAGGCTTCCGCTTTCTGGATGTCTGCCCGAGTAGGCTGAACCCTGGATTCCCGGCACAAGGCCGGGAATGACGGTTGGAGAAACGGCACCGCCATGTGATTCTATTCTCTTGTCTTACCCCCGCTTCCGCTTGCCTTTCGGCGCTTCCGGGCATAGTGTCGCCCCGATTTCGCACCCCCATTTCGCACTCACGGTCGCAAGGGGCGACAGCGCCATGAAATCCGCCATCATTCTCTTCCCCGGCACCAACCGCGAGCAGGACATGCGCGCGGCGCTCCGCCAGTCTTCCGGCGTCGATCCCTACCTCATCTTCCACCGCGAGACGGAAGTGCCCGAGGTCGATCTGATCGTCATTCCCGGCGGTTTCGCCCATGGCGATTACCTGCGATGCGGCGCGATGGCCGCGCGCTCCCCGGTGATGCGCGACGTGGTCGCCAAGGCGAAGCGCGGCGTGCCGGTGCTGGGCGTGTGCAACGGCTTCCAGGTGCTGACCGAGACCGGCCTGCTGCCGGGTGCGCTGATGCGCAACGCCGACCTGAAGTTCGTGTGCCGCAATGTCGATCTGCGCGTCGAGAGCAGCCAGTCGCTGTTCACCAGCGGTCTTAGCGAAGGCCAGGTGATGAACGTGCCGGTCGCCCATCATGACGGCAATTACTTCGCCGACGAGGCGACGCTGGACCGGCTGGAAGGCGAGGGCCGCGTGGCCTTCCGCTATTGCGCGCCGGACGGCGCGGTGGACGGGCGTGGCAACCCGAACGGTTCGGCCCGCAACATCGCCGGCATCTTCAACGAGACCAAGAATGTGCTGGGCATGATGCCGCATCCCGAGGATTCGGTTGAACCGATCCAGGGCGGCACCGACGGGCGCGGCCTGTTCGACGGCATCGTGCGTGCCCTCTCCTGATCCCTTAAATCCCAGCAGTACGGAAAGCGTCCAGGCATGACCGCAACCGAGGCCAGCCGGCGGAATGTCGCCATCACCCCCGAGATCGTCGCCGAACATGGGCTGACGGCGGAGGAATATGACCGCGTCCTGAAAATCATGGGCCGCGAGCCGACGATCACCGAGCTTGGCATCTTCTCGGTGATGTGGAGCGAGCATTGCTCCTACAAATCCTCGCGGATCTGGCTGAAGACGCTGCCGACCAAGGGGCCGCGCGTCATCCAGGGGCCGGGCGAGAATGCCGGCGTGGTCGATATCGGCGACGGGCAGGCGGCGATCTTCAAGATCGAGAGCCACAACCACCCCTCCTTCATCGAACCCTACCAGGGGGCGGCGACCGGTGTGGGCGGCATCCTGCGCGACGTGTTCACCATGGGCGCGCGCCCCATCGCCAACATGAACGCGCTGCGCTTCGGCGAGCCCAGCCACCCGAAGACAAGGCATCTGGTGTCCGGCGTGGTGTCGGGCATCGGCGGCTACGGCAATTGCGTCGGCGTGCCGACGGTGGGCGGCGAGACCAATTTCGACCCGTCCTACAATGGCAACATCCTGGTCAACGCCATGACGGTGGGCGTGGCGCGTACCGACCGCATCTTCTATTCCAAGGCGGCGGGTGTGGGGAATCCCGTGGTCTATGTCGGCGCCAAGACCGGGCGCGACGGCATTCACGGCGCCACCATGGCGTCGGCCGAATTCACCGACGACAGCGAGGAGAAGCGCCCGACCGTGCAGGTTGGCGACCCGTTCACCGAGAAGCTGCTGATCGAGGCCTGCCTGGAGCTGATGGCCGAGGACGCCATCGTCGCCATCCAGGACATGGGCGCTGCCGGCCTCACCTCCTCCTCCGTCGAGATGGCATCCAAGGGCGAGCTTGGCATCGAGCTGGAGATCGACCGCGTGCCGATGCGCGAGACCGGCATGACGCCCTATGAGGTGATGCTGTCGGAAAGCCAGGAGCGCATGCTGATCGTCCTGAAGCCGGAGGCGGAAGCCAAGGCCAAGGCGATCTTCGACAAGTGGGAGCTGGATTTCGCCGTCATTGGCCGGCTGACCGACAGCGGCAATCTGGTGCTGAAGATGCACGGCGAAACCTATGCCGACATCCCGGTCGCCCCGCTGGTCGCCGAAGCCCCGGAATATGACCGCCCATGGGTTCCGACCGAAAAGCCGGCAACCATCGCCGCCTCGGACCTCACACGCGACATCGGCGTGCTGGACGCGCTGAAGGAGCTGGTCGGCGGGCCGCACCTTTCCAGCCGGCGCTGGATCTGGGAGCAGTACGACCATCTGGTCATGGGCAACACCATCCAGCGGCCGGGCGGCGATTCCGCCGTCGTGCGCCTTGAGGGCAGCAGCAAGGGCATCGCGATCACCACCGACTGCACGCCGCGCTATTGCTACAGCCATCCGGAGACGGGCGGCGCGCAGGCGGTGGCCGAGAGCTGGCGCAACCTGACCGCCGTGGGGGCGGAGCCGATTGCCGTCACCAACAATCTGAATTTCGGCAACCCGCAGCGCCCGGAAATCATGGGCCAGCTGGTCGGCTGCATCAAAGGCATGGGTGAGGCCTGCCGCGCGCTCGACTTCCCGGTCGTGTCCGGCAATGTGTCGCTGTACAACGAGACCAACGGCAAGGGCATCCTGCCGACCCCGGTGATCGGCGGCGTCGGCCTGCTGCCGGATGTGGCCCAGCAGGCCACGCTGGCGCTGCGCAAGGCGGGCGAGACGCTGGTGCTGATCGGCGATCACTCCGGCTGGCTGGGATCGTCGCTCTATCTGCAGGAGATCGAGAAGCGCCGCGAGGGCGCGCCGCCGCCGGTCGATCTGGCCGCCGAGCGCCGCACCGGCGATTTCGTGCGCGCGCAGATCAGGGCCGGCAGCCTCAGCACCGTGCATGATCTCTCCGATGGCGGGCTGCTGGTCACTGTCGCCGAGATGGCGATGGCCGGCGGCACGGGCGCCGCGCTGGAGCCGACGGCCAAGGGCAAGGACCTGACCGCCTGGTGCTTCGGCGAGGATCAGGGCTGCTATGTCGTCGCAACATCCGATCCGGCCAGCGTGCTGGCGGCGGCGGAAAAGGCCGGCGTCCCGGCGAAACGTATCGGTACGACCGGCGGGGCCGAATTGACAGTGGCCGGCGCCGGTGCCATATCGGTGGAAGCGCTGCGCCGGGCCCATGAGGACTGGTTCCCGTCCTACATGGATCAGGCGGCGGCAGGGAACGCGTAAGCTTACCGGCGACGACAGCCAGCGACGACAGGGAGACAGGCAGATGCCGATGGATTTGGGCGAACTTGAGCGCATGATCAAGCAGGCGCTGCCCGATGCCACGGTGACGATCGAGGATCTGCGCGGCGATGGCGACCATTACGCCGCGCATGTCGTCTCTTCATCCTTCGCCGGGAAGAGCCGTGTGCAGCAGCACCAGATGGTGTATCAGGCGCTGCAGGGGCGAATGGGCAACGAGCTGCATGCGCTGGCGCTGCAGACCTCGGTGCCGGAAGCCTGACAAGGCAAGCCTAACCGGGAACCACAGCCAGCCGCCGGCTTTGCTGGCGCAACGCACCAGACGCCGGCCGTGCCGGTGCAAGCAAAGGAATTGGAACCATGGACGCTTCGGTTCGCGACCGCATTCAGGGCGAGATCGACAGTAACGACATCGTGCTGTTCATGAAGGGCACGCCAACCTTCCCGCAGTGCGGATTCTCCGCCGTCGTCGTGCAGGTGCTGAATCACCTGGAAGTCGACTACAAGGGCATCAACGTGCTGGAAGACCCCTCGGTGCGCGACGGCATCAAGGAATTCTCCAACTGGCCGACCATTCCGCAGCTCTATGTGAAGGGCGAGTTCATCGGCGGCTGCGACATCGTGCGCGAGATGTACGAGACCGGCGAGCTGACCGACCTTATGGCCACCCGCGGGATCGCCGTCGCGGCGGAATAACCGCTCCATACACTACCGGATACCGGAAAGGCCGCCTGAAAGGGCGGCCTTTTCCTTTTCTTCCCTCTCCCCTTGCGGGAGAGGGTTGCGGAGCCTTATGAGCGAAGCGAGCTAAACGAAGCTGGGTGAGGGGTACCCGCACTGGCGGAGCCGCCCCCTTACCCGGACGCTTCGCGTCCACCCTCTCCCGCAAGGGGAGAGGGTTTAGGGACAGGCGTCTCGAAGCATAGGGCGGCTTAAAGAAAATTCCCCCCAAACGAGAACGGCCCGGCGTGATGCCGGGCCGCGTCGTAGTCGGGATGTTCCGTACCGGTTAGCGCGAGTAGAACTCGACCACCTGGTTCGGCTCCATCGACACCGGGTAGGGCACGTCGGCCAGCTTCGGGATGCGGGTGAAGGTACCCTTCATCGCGCTGTGATCGACATCCAGATAGTCCGGCACGTCGCGCTCGCCCGACGAGCTGCCTTCCAGCACCAGCGGCAACTGGCGGGACTTTTCCTTCACCTCGATCACATCGCCCTCGCGGACCATGTAGGAGGGGATGTTCACGCGCTTGCCATTGACCTTGATGTGGCCGTGGTTCACGAACTGGCGCGCCGCGAACACGGTCGGCACGAACTTCATGCGGTAGATCACGGCATCCAGGCGGCGCTCCAGCAGGCCGATCAGGTTCTCGCCGGTGTCGCCCTTCAGGCGCACAGCCTCCTCATAGAGGCGGCGGAACTGGCGCTCGCCGATATTGCCGTAATAGCCCTTCAGCTTCTGCTTCGCCATCAGCTGCACGCCGTAGTCGGTCGGCTTGCGGCGGCGCTGGCCATGCTGGCCCGGGCGGTAGTCGCGCTTGTTCAGCGGGCTCTTCGGCCGGCCCCAGAGGTTCACACTGAGGCGGCGGTCAATTTTATACTTGGATTCCTGACGCTTCGACATTCTCTAAACCTTGCTCCGTTTATACGGATGATGATGTCCCGGTAGGTCCTGCGGTCCGTTTCCGAACCCGGACGGGAATGGGCGCGCGTAAACGCCCATTCCGCATTCCCGGGAATGAAGGCGCGCAGTATAGGGATCGGCGCGCCCGAGTCAAACCAAGAGTCGCTAAGGCTGTTAGCCCGCCTTGCGGCTGCGCCAGGGGCGGCCGCCGCCCTTGCCGGCGCGCTCGCCAGAGCGCTCACCAGCACCCTCGCTCTTGCCGGCATGGGAGGAGCGATTGCCGTTACCGGCCTGCGGCGGGCGCTTCATGAAGGACATGCCGGCCATCGAGTCATCGCCCTGGCTCCGGCGGCCCTCAGCACGGTCTTCGCGCTGACCGCCAGCATGGCCTTCGCCCTGACCACCAGCATGACGGGGACGCTGCGGCTTCTGGCCGTGACCATGATTGGGACGGCCACCCTCGGGACGCCCCTCGGAACGTCCATGCGGACGGCCCTGATTCGGACGGCCTTGCGGACGCCCACCCTGCGGACGGGGGCCACGCTCGCGGCGCGGCTCCTCGGCCGTTGCGAGCGTGCCTTCCGGAAGGGCACGCTGCAGCTCCGGCACCTTCTGGCGGGTCAGCTTCTCGATGTCGCGCAGATAGGCCCGCTCCTCCCGGTCGCAGAAGGAGATCGCCATGCCGTCCGCCCCGGCACGCGCGGTGCGGCCAATGCGGTGGACATAGCTTTCCGCGATGTTCGGCAGATCGTAGTTGATGACGTGGGTGACGCCATCGACATCGATGCCGCGGGCGGCGATGTCGGTCGCGATCAGCACCTTGCAGGCGCCGTCACGGAAGGCCAGCAACGCGCGTTCGCGCTGGGACTGCGACTTGTTGCCGTGGATCGCGGCGGACACGATGCCCGCCCCTTCCAGATAGCGCACAACCTTGTCGGCGCCATGCTTGGTGCGGGTGAAGACCAGCGTGCGGCCGAAGCCCATCTGGGCGTCGGACAGCAGATCGGCCAGCAGCGCGCGCTTCAGCCCGGTCGGCACGAAGATCACCTGCTGCGACACGCGCTCCGCCGTGGAGGCGACGGGTGTCACCGCGACCTTTGCCGGATCGTGCAGCAGTTCGCCGGCCAGCGTCTCGATCTCGCGCGGCATGGTGGCCGAGAAGAACAGGTTCTGACGCTTCGCCGGCAGCGTCTTCACGATGCGGCGGATCGGCTGGATGAAGCCCATGTCGAGCATCTGGTCGGCCTCATCAAGCACAAAGATCTCGACCTGGTCGAGGCGCACGACGCGGTTCTGCAGATGGTCAATCAGCCGGCCAGGCGTGGCGACGACGATATCGACGCCGCGCTGCAGCGCCTTGGCCTGCGGCCCGGCAGACACGCCACCGAACACGGTGGCGACGGACAGGTTCAGGAACTTGCCATAGACCCGGAAGCTCTCGGCGATCTGGCTGGCCAGCTCGCGCGTCGGGCTCAGGATCAGCACGCGGCAGGAACCGCGCGGCGTCTTGATGTGGTTGCCCTCTTCCGTCAGCCGGTTGAGGATCGGCAGCGCGAAGGCCGCCGTCTTGCCGGTGCCGGTCTGCGCAATACCCATGAGGTCGCGACCGGTTAGCACCGGGGGAATGGCCTGCGCCTGGATCGGCGTGGGCGTCTCGTAGCCTTCGGCGGTGACCGCCTTCAGAATCGGGGCGGACAGGCCGAGGTCAGTAAATTTCGTCAAAATGGAAAACTTTCGCTCAAGGCCCGCAAACAGCGGCCGGCCGACTCGCTGTCGGCCTTGCGTCATACCATCGCGGGCATTTCAGGGACGCCCCGCGTGGCCTGGGCGATCAAATGAAATCAGCGGCGCGCGACAGTACCGGTTGCCTGGAGAAGGCAGCGTTCACGCGGTCGGCGCGCCAAGGGCCGTTTCATGCGGCAGTGCACAAATGCGCCCTAGGCGGCCTAATGTCAAGGAAATCAACCAGAAATGTAATTTACCGGCTGAAGCGATGGTTGCTGTTTTCTCTTTCTTGTCATTGCCGGGCTTGACCCGGCAATCCAGGGGCCGCGATCTGAGGCGATGCAGGCAGGGCACCGCCCCTAGACCCCCGGATCAAGTCCGGGGGTGACAGAAGGGGATATTTGCAGCGGCTTCCATCCTCTACCGCGACAGCATGACCGGGACGGTCATGTGGTCGAGGATGGTGCGGGTGCTGCCACCCAGCACATATTCCCGCAGGCGCGAATGGCCATAGGCGCCGATGACGATGAGCCGCGCATCGCGGTCCGCCGCCAGGTTCAGCAGCACGTCGCCGGGGTCCAGCTCGGTCGAGGGCTCATGCTGCAGCGTGACTTTCAAATCATGGCGGGCGAGATATTCCGCCGCCTCCTCGCCGCTGACCACCGCGTCGCCGCCGACCGTGACCAGCGTCACCTTGCCGGCCAGCCGCAGCATCGGCAGTGCGTCATGCAATGCGCGCGCCGCCTCGCGCCCGCCATTCCAGCCGACCAGCGCCTCGCCGCCGGCAATCGGCTTCGCACCGATATTGGGGACCATCAGGATCGGCGTGGAGGCGTTCATCACCAGGTCGCCGGCCAGCATCGCCACATCGTCGGGCACGTTATCGTCCACCGGCTGTCCGATGACGATCAGGTCGGCGCAGCGCGCCGCCTCGGCCACCGCCATCGCCATCGGCGCGGCATAGACCCGCCAGTCGCTGCGGGCCGCCCAGTCGGCCAGCTTCACCTGATGCTGGAACGCCTCGCGCAGCTTGCCCAGCCGCTCATCCTCGGCGCTGTCCAGCTGCTCCAGCACCGTGTCGGGGATCGCCCCCATGGAATAGACCGGCACGGCAATCGGACGCTTCACGCCGACGCCGACCAGATGGGCGTCCAGCCTTTCGGCAAGGTCGAGGGCGGTACCGACAACGCGTGCGGCCTCATCGGCTTCTGTGATGGTGACGACGATGGTCTTGATGGACATGATCGCTTTCCTCCTGGTGGTGGCGTCCTTACGGAAGCCCTCCTTGCGGGTGGCGCCAGAGCCTGAAACATCAGTCTGGGGCGTCATGATGCGGAGGACATCATACGCCCCTTTCCGTGACATTGATGTGCATCAAGAAGGACGCAGCCTTTCCCGCAGGGCAGGATCATGCGCCTGCGGCAGCATCCGGCAGGTGCTGGTCGAACTGCAGCGTCGCCAGCCGGGCATAGAGCCCGCCCTGACGCATCAGCTCAGCATGGCTGCCGGTGGCGGCGATGTGGCCCTGGTCCAGCACCACGATGCGGTCCGCCTTCAGCACAGTGGCCAGCCGGTGCGCGATGATCAGCGTGGTGCGCCCGGCCATCAGCCGGTCCAGCGCCGACTGCACCAGCCGCTCGCTTTCGGAATCCAGCGCGCTGGTCGCCTCGTCCAGCAGCAGCACGGCGGGATCGCGCAGGATCGCCCGCGCGATGGCCAGGCGCTGGCGCTGGCCGCCGGACAGGCGCACGCCCTTCTCGCCGAGGAAGGTGTTGAACCCGTCAGGCAGCCGGTCCAGGAACTCGGCTGCCGCCGCGGCCTCGGCAGCGGCGCGCACATCTTCATCGCTGGCACCGGGCCGGCCATAGCGGATGTTCTCGAAGGCATTGGCGGAGAAGATCACCGGCTCCTGCGGCACCAGGCCGAGGCGGCTGCGCAGCGCCCTGGGATCGGCCTGCCGCACATCGACGCTATCCAGCCGGATTGTCCCGGACTCCGGATCGTAGAAGCGCAGCAGAAGCTGGAACACGGTGGTCTTGCCCGCCCCGGAGGGGCCGACCAGCGCCACCTTCTCGCCCGGCTGGACGGTCAGCGAAAACTCCTCCAGCGCCGCCCGGTCGGGACGCGCCGGGTAATGGAAGCGTACGCGGTCGAATTCGATGCCGCCGCGCGGCGGTTCCGGCAGGGCCACCGGCAGCGACGGTACTGCGACCGGCGACGGCGCGGCCAGCAGCTCCATCAGCCGTTCGGTCGCCCCCGCCGCGCGCTGCAGATCGCCGATCACCTCGGAGATCGCGCCGACCGCGCCGGCCACCACCACGGCGTAGAACACGAAGGCCGACAGCTCGCCGCCGCTGATCGTGCCGTCGATGACGCTGCGCCCGCCCAGCCACAGGATGGCGGCAACGGCGCTGAACACCAGCATGATGACGGTGGCGGTCAGCATGGCACGCGCCGCGATCCGGCGCACCGAGGTGGCGAAGGCGCGCTCCACCTCACCGGCGAAATTCGCACGGTCCTCGCCCTCATGGGTGAAGGACTGCACGGTGCGGATCGCGTTCAGGCTCTCCTCGATATAGGCGCCGACATCGGCCAGCCGGTCCTGGCTGTCGCGCGACAGCCGGCGCACCTTGCGGCCATAGATCAGGATCGGCGCGACCACCAGCGGCACGACCAGAAAGACCAGGCCGGTCAGCACCGGGCTGGTGATGACCAGCATCACCGTGCCGCCGACGAACAGCAGCGTGTTGCGCAGCGCGATGGAGGCCGAGGAGCCGACCACCACCTGCACCAGCGTGGTGTCGCTGGTCAGGCGGGACAGCACCTCGCCGGTGCGCGTCGTCTCGAAGAAGCCGGGGCTCAGGCTCAGCACATGGTCGAACACCGCCTTGCGGATATCGGCCACCACGCGCTCGCCGATCCAGGAGACCAGGTAGAAGCGCACATAGCTGGCGACGGCCAGCACCAGCACCACGCCGAACAGCACGATGACTGCCTGGTCCAGCAGCGCCGGGTTGCCGGCACCGAACGCGCCATCCACCAGGTAGCGCAGCCCCATGCCAAGTCCCAGCACGGTGGAGGCGGCGATGACCAGCGCCGTCAACGCGCCGGCGATCTGCCCCTTGTAAGGGGCGAGGAAGCGCAGCAGATGGCGCAGCGGCCCCAGCCGCTTGCCGCCTTCCGGCATAGTCCTGTCGGCCCGTTCACTCATCGACATTCGGCACTGCCCTTTTGTCTCTATATTTCCCTTGCCGTACAGCAATTTTCCGGCCATTTCCAGCAGCGCCGCCGCGGCCTCGCGTCACGGTCGGAAATCGCGGTGCGGATGGGGCTTGCCTCGCCGCACCGGCTTCTGTATATACGGCGGCTCGCATATTTGGCCCCTTACTCCCGACCGGCGGACTTGGCTATGAAGCAGGAAATCCATCCCGACTATCACGAGATCACGGTCGTGATGACCGACGGCAGCACCTACAAGACTCGCTCCACCTGGGGCAAGGAAGGCGACACGCTGCGCCTCGAGATCGACCCGAAGTCGCACCCGGCCTGGACCGGCCAGCATCGTCTGCTGGACAGCGGCGGTCAGGTCGCGAAGTTCAACAAGCGCTTCGCCAATCTCGGCATCGGCTGAGCAGCGCTGCAAACACCTGCGGATCAGGCGCCGGTCTTTCCGGCGCCTTTTTCGTTGCGCGCATTTCCATAAAATAGTTGTACGGGGAATAACTGTGCAGGATCAGCTGGCGTCCAGCATGCGGTCCAGCCGCTCGATGCGCTGATAGACGCTGAGGCTGCGGTCCATCAACCGGCGCAGTTCCGGCGGCATGTCGAGCGCTTCGGAATGCCGCTCGGCCAGGCACACCTCCTGGCCGCCAAGCCGGTAGCGTTCCTCGCTGGCCTCGGCCGAAGTCAGCTCGCCATGATGCACCGCCTTCTGCACCATCAGCCAGGCCATCGCCTGGGTCAGGCGCGAGGTCATGCGCATGGTCTCGCAGCTGAGCTGCGCCTCATCGACCCGCGCGGCCATGAAGCGCACCCGCTCGATATCCAGCCCCCTATCCTGCCTTGGGCCGGAAGGCGCCATAAAGTCACCGCGCGCCGGCTGGCGGCGCAACCGCGCCTTCTGGGATGCCTGCAGGTAATCGCGCGTTTCGACGATCAGGTCGAAAAGCTCGCTATAGGTCCGCTCCAGAAGCAGCGTCGTCTGTTGCATCGCGCCCATATTCGCGACCTGGCCCACCTGTAATTGCCACCGGAAATCATTCCGCCTGTGAAACAGTATGGCGGCAAAATCGAACTATTCCAAGCCCCTAGGCGCGCATATTCCAAAAAGCTTCATTAACCATTCTAGCCGTTGAAAAGGCCGGATGCCTGCGGACAGCGGCCCCTGCGGCTGGGTTTCTCCACCCTCTTGAAGCCGCTTTCCGGCTTCCCATATCTGGAACGTGGATCGCCACTGATGGGGTCCACGGACGATTACCGGTCAGACCCATGGGGTGGGCCGTACACAGAACATGTTGCTTCAGGAGGACATGACAATGCGCAGTTTCGATCTTTCCCCGCTTTTCCGTTCGACCGTCGGCTTCGACCGCATGATGCGGCTGCTTGATGAGAGCATGCGCAACAGCGTCCAGCAGGCGCCGAGCTATCCGCCCTACAACATCGAGAAGCTGGAAGAAGACCAGTACCGCATCACCATGGCGGTGGCCGGCTTCGCCGAGGGCGACCTCGATGTGACGGTGCAGAACAACACGCTGGTGATCAGCGGCCGCAGCGAGCAGAACGAGGAGGAGAACGCCCAGGAAGGCCGTTTCCTCTATCGTGGGATTGCCCGCCGCGCCTTCGAGCGCCGCTTCGAGCTGGCCGAGACCGTGAAGGTCTCCGGTGCCCGCATGGAGAATGGTCTGCTGCATGTCGATCTGGTGCGCGAGGTGCCTGAGGCTGCCAAGCCGCGCAAGATCGAGATCACCGGTTCGGCTACCAGCACCAGCAAAGTCATCGAAGGTAAGAAGGCCGCGTAATCCCGGCGCGACCTGATAGTTCCCGTTTTCCCTGACGGGCGCGGCCGCATCCAGAAATGGATGCGGCCGTTTCTGTAGGTGCCCCTCTCCCCTCGCGGGAGAGGGGTGCGTAGGCTTATGAGCGAAGCGAATTAGCCGGAGCTGGGTGAGGGGGAATTGCTTTCCGGCCATGTCCTTCGAGACGCGCGCCCCGAGACCTCGGGGCGCGCTCCTCAGGACGAGGTCATTGTTGGAATAACGGCGGTGCCTCCTGGTGACCTCATGCTGAGGAGCCGGCTGGAAGCCGGCGTCTCGAAGCATAGGGCAGCGCGATGAACCCGTTACGCCGCCAGCCGTTCGGCGACGCGGTCCAGCGTCTCGACGTGATCGACCGGGCCGATGCTGGCCAGCGTCGGGCGGGAGGCGAGCAGCCGGGCGACCACGCGGTCCACGGCGGCGGCATCGACCGCCTCCACCTTTTCCACCAGCTCGGATGGCGGAATGGCGCGGCCATAGACCATGAGCTGCTGGGCCACCTGCTCGCAGCGGTTGCCAGTCGATTCGCGACCCATCAGCAGGCCGGCCTTCAGCTGCGCGCGGGCGCGGCCCAGCTCCGCCTCCGTCAGGCTGCCGGCCACGGTCCGGAAACTGTCGCACAGCACCGGCACCAGTTCGGCCACCTGCTCCTCACCGGTGCCGGCATAGATGCCGAACAGCCCGCCATCGCGGAAGGCCGACTGGAAGGAATAGATCGAATAGACCAGCCCGCGCTTCTCCCGGATCTCCTGGAACAGGCGCGAGGACATGCCGCCGCCGAATAGGGTGGAGAATACCGACAGCGCGTAATAATCCGGATCGTCATAGGACAGGGAATCGAAGCCCAGCAGCAGATGCACCTGCTCCAGGTCGCGCTCCTCGCGCCGCTCCCCGCCATTGTAGGCGGCGGCGGGCTCCGGCTTTTCGGCGGTCGGCTTCAGATCGGCGAAGGCATTGCCCACCATCTCCACCATGCGGTCGTGATCGACCTTGCCGGCAGCCGCGAACACCATCTTCTGCGGCCCGTACTGCTGGCCGATATAGTCGATCAGCGTCTCCCGGCGCATGGCGGTGACGGTC
This sequence comes from Oceanibaculum indicum P24, assembly GCF_000299935.1. Lineage (NCBI taxonomy): Bacteria > Pseudomonadati > Pseudomonadota > Alphaproteobacteria > Rhodospirillales > Oceanibaculaceae > Oceanibaculum > Oceanibaculum indicum. The sequence goes on from NZ_AMRL01000010.1 coordinate 80,080, forward strand.
TGTTCCGTGCCCAGCACCGGCCGGCCCATCGGCTGGTCCGGATAGGCGGTCTCCTGGAACAGGTCGAAGATGATGTCGTCCGGCGTGTCGTTCGCCTGGCCGATCTCCTGCACCACCACCTGCTGCTCGCGGCGCAGTTCCTCCGCATCGAAGGTAGAATGCTGCAAGATGTCGGAAAGGATATCGACTGCCAGCGGAACGTCATCGGCCAGTACCTTGGCGTAATAGGCGGTGTTCTCGCGGCTGGTATAGGCGTTCAGCACGCCGCCCACGGCCTCTATCTCCTCGGCGATGGCCTGCGGGCTGCGCTTTTCCGTGCCCTTGAACGCCATGTGCTCCAGCAGGTGCGAGATGCCGTTCACCTGCGCCTCCTCATGGCGCGTGCCGACCCCGACCCAGGCGCCGAGCGAGACGGACTCGACATGCTCCATATGGTCGGTGGCGACGCGCAGCCCGTTGGGCAGGGTGGTGATGCGCACGCTGTCGCTGTTCTTCATGGGTCAGACGGCCTCCTTCCGGCCGGTCTTCTCGGAAATGTAATCCTGCACGGTGGCAAGGTCGTTGGGCAGCACGGCCACCCGCTCCTCGCGCTCGAACAAATCGGCAAGGCGCGGCGGAAGGGCCGGGCGGATGCCGGTCGCCGCCTCCACCGCATCCGGGAACTTCGCCGGATGGGCGCAGGCCAGCGCCACCACCGCGATATCGGGATCGAGCGATATGGCACGCCCCGCGCCAACGCCGACGGCGGTATGCGGATCGAGGATTTCCCCGGTCTCGCCATGCACGGCGCGGATCACCGCCTTGGTCTCCGTATCGTCGATCCGGTGCGCGGCGAACAGCGCCGAGGCGCGGCCCAGCTGGTTGTCGCCAACCTTGAAGCTGCCGGCCGCCCGGAAGCCCTTCATGGTGTCGGCGACCAGCGCGCCATCGCGGTCCAGCAGATCGAACAGCAGCCGCTCGAAATTGCTTGAAACCTGGATGTCCATGGACGGGCTGAGGCTGGGTTCCACCCCCTCGATCTTCATCTCGCCGGAGCGGAAGAAGCGGGTCAGGATGTCGTTGCGGTTCGACCCGACGATCAGCTTCTCGACTGGCAGGCCCGTCTGCTTCGCCGCATAGGCAGCATAGACATTGCCGAAATTGCCGGTCGGCACGGAAAAGGCGATGCGGCGGTCCGGCGCGCCCAGCGCCACCCCGGCAGCGATGTAATAGATGATCTGCGCCATGATGCGCGCCCAGTTGATCGAATTCACCGCCGACAGATTCTGCCGCGCCCGGAAGGCCGGGTCGTTGAACATCGCCTTCACCTGGTCCTGGCAATCGTCGAAGGTGCCTTCCAGCGCGATGTTATGGACGTTGGACGACAGCACGCTCGTCATCTGCCGGCGCTGCACCTCGGAGGTGCGGCCCTTCGGGTGCAGGATGAAGATGTCGATCGCGGCACGGTCGCGGCAGGCCTCGATGGCGGCGGAGCCGGTATCGCCGGAGGTGGCGCCGACGATGGTCACCCGCTCCCCGCGCCGCGTGAGCACATGGTCGAACAGCCGGCCCAGCAGCTGCAGCGCGACATCCTTGAAGGCCAGGGTCGGCCCGTGGAACAGCTCCAGCAGCCAGAAATTGCTGTCCAGCTGCTTCAGCGGCGTGACCGCCCTGTGATCGAAGGTTTCGTAGGAGTCCCGCACGATGCGCGCGAAATCGGCATCGGAAATGGCGCTGCCCAGGAAGGGCCGCATGACGCGCTCGGCGATCTCGACATAGGAAAGCCCGCGCATCGCGCGCAGCTCGGCGGCGCTGAAGGCCGGCCATTCCTGCGGCACATAGAGGCCGCCATCCTCGGCGAGGCCCGCCAGCAGCACCCCTTCAAAATCGAGGACCGGGGCGCTTCCGCGCGTGCTCACATACTTCATCGGGCAGGCTCCAAGGCTCACGCCAGCCAAAGGCGGTTGATCGAAGCGCACAACCTAATGCCGGACCGGAGACTCTTCAAGGCGGGGCGGCTTATGCCCCCAGATAGCGCCGCTGCAGATGCGCCTTGAAGGCGGCGGTGGAGAGCGGTGCACCGGTGGCGCGGTCCAGCAGCTCGTCGGCGGAATAGCGCGAACCATGGGCATGCACATTCGTGCGCAACCAGCCGACCAGCGGCGTGAAATCTCCGCGCGCGATGCCGGGCAGGATATCGGGCTGCTGCTCGGTCGCGGAGGCGAACAGCTGCGCGGCCATCATCGCGCCCAGCGTGTATGTGGGGAAATAGCCGATGGCGCCATCATACCAGTGGATATCCTGCAGGCAGCCCATCCGGTCATCCGGCGGCGTCACGCCCAGCAGATCGCGCATGCCGTCGTTCCAGGCGCCCGGCAGGTCGGCAACGTCGAGATCGCCGGCCACGATGGCGCGCTCCAGCCGGTAGCGCAGGATCACATGCAGCGGGTAGGTCACCTCGTCCGCATCGACGCGGATGAAGCCGCGTTCGACGCGGGTATAGAGACGGCGCAGCATGTCCGCCTCATAGGCCGGGCCGGATACGCCGAAAGCCTCGCGGATCAGCGGCGCCGCGAACTCCAGGAAGGCGGGCGAGCGGCAGGCCTGCATCTCCACCAGCAGCGACTGGCTTTCATGCACGGTCATGCCGCGCGCCTCGCCGATCGGCTGGTGCCGCCACGGTGCCTCCGGCAGACCCAGCTCATAGAGCGCGTGGCCGGTCTCGTGCAGCACGCCCATCAGGCTCTGGGTGAAATCGCCCTCGTCATAGCGCGTGGTGATGCGGATATCGTCCGGACCGCCGCCGCAGAACGGATGCAGCGAGACATCCAGCCGGCCGCGATTGAAGTCGAAGCCGGCGGCGGCCATCAGCCGGCGGCCCAGCGCGGCCTGTGAGTCGACCGGGAACGGCCCCTGCGGCAAGACGAGCGGCGCCTCGGCAGCCTGCCGTTCCAGCACCGCCTCCAGCAGCGGCGGCAGGAAAGTAGCGAGATCGTCGAACACCGGGTCGATGCGCTCTGCGCGGTTGCCGGGATCATACTGGTCGAGCAGCGCATCATAAGGATCGAGCCCCAGCGCCGCCGCCTTGATCTCTGCCATCTCGCGGGTGAGCCGGACGACCTCCCGCAGATGCGGCAGGATAGCAGCGAAATCGCTGTTCTTGCGGGCCGTGCGCCAGGCCATCTCGCACTTGGAGCAGGCCTTGGAGCGCGCCTCCACCAGATCGGCGGGCACGGCGGTGGCGTGCGCATGCTGGCGGCGCATCAGGGCGAGGTTCGCCGCTGGCCAGTCCGCAAGACCCTCCGCCCCGGCAGCGTCCAGCAAGTCGGCCATGTCAGGCGCGGTCAGCAGTTCATGCGACAGCACGCTCAGCGTCGCCAGCTGCTCGCCGCGCGCCTCCGCACCGCCATCGGGCATCATCACCGACTGATCCCAGTGCAGGATGCCGCCCACACCGCCCAGCACGGAGAGGCGGTGGAAGCGCCGTTCCAGCGCCTTGTATGCGCCGGCCGCGTTGCTCATTGCCTGGCGTCTTGCTCCTCGCGTTCCGTGCGGCGGTGCCACAGCACATAGACAGCGATCAACCCGAAGGCCATGGCGAACCAGGTGATGGCATATTGCAGATGTTCGTTGCGCAGCCCGATCATCGGATCGGCGCCAATCGGCAGCTGCGGGCCGCTCTCGCGGCGCAGCTCGTCGATGTAATAGTCCGGCACGTCCTCGCCCTCGGCCTTGGCATAGGCGGCCATCTCCGGCACATCGACATAGAACCACATGCCGCGGCCCGGCTCATTGTCCGGGGTGAAGGAATTGCGCAGGCCGGCACGGCGCACGATGCCTTCCACCGTCACCGTGCCCGTGGGCTGGCTTTCCGGACGACGCGCCGGGTCCTTGCGGTCATCGGGAATCCAGCCGCGGTTGACCAGCAGCACGCGCCCGTCATTAGTGCGCAGCGGCGTGACGATGTGATAGCCGACCGTGCCTTTTTCCGGGCGGCCGATCAGCGGCATTTCGTACTGATGCAGCCATTCGCCGGTGGCGGTCACGCGGCGGAACTCGATTTCCTCGATATCGGCGCCAGCGGCGGGGGCGGGAATGGCGGGCGCCATCATCCGCGTCTCCAGCCGCTCGATCAGCCCTTCCTTCCAGGCCAGCCGTTGCAGCTGCCAGGCACCAAGCCCCAGCATGACGACGATCATCGGCAGCGAGATCAGCGTCGGCCACAGGCGCGGGCGGAAACCCAGGGTGCGGTGCAGGGCGGATCGTGTGTCAGTCATGCGCGGTCCCGCGATGCTTGTATTGCAGGGCGACGAGGACGCCCTTGAAAAGCCGCAGCAGGCCAAGCGCGCCGGCCAGGATCACCAAGGACCACAGCACGGCATGCAGCCAGAGCGGCGGCTGGAAAACGGTTTCGACCCACAGCGCGAGCGGCACGACGATGATGCCCAGGGCGAAGATCACGAACACCGCCGGCCCGTCGCCGCTGTCATGATTGCTGAGGTCCAGGCCGCAGACCTCGCAGCGTTCCGCCACCTGCAGCAAGCCGGAAAAAAGCCTGCCGCGTCCACAGCGCGGACAGCGGCAGGCCAGACCGGTCAGAACAGGCGATAGAGGCGGATAGGACGGGCTGTCGTTCATCCTCTGCTCGGTTGTTCCGGGCAGCGGGGGATTACGCCCCCCACCAGTAGATGCAGACGAACAGGAACAGCCACACCACGTCAACGAAGTGCCAGTACCAGGCCGCCGCCTCGAAGCCGAAATGCTGTTCCGGCGTGAAATGGCCCTGATAGGCACGCACCAGGCAGACCGCCAGGAAGACAGTGCCAACGATGACATGGAAGCCATGGAAGCCGGTCGCCATGTAGAAGGTCGAGGCGTAGATGCCATCGGTGAAGCCGAAGGCGGCATGGCTGTACTCGAACGCCTGCAGGGCGGTGAAGGACATGCCCAGCAGGACGGTCAGCCACAGGCCGCGGATCAGGTCACGGCGATTGTTCTCGATCAGCGCGTGATGCGCCCAGGTCACCGTGCAGCCCGAGAGCAGCAGGATCAGCGTGTTGATGAAGGGCAGCTCGAACGGATCGAAGGTGACGATGTCCGCCGGCGGCCAGATGCCGCCAATGGCCTCGGTCGGGTAGAAGGCCGAGGCGAAGAAGGCCCAGAAGAAGGCAGCGAAGAACATCACCTCGGAAGCGATGAACAGGATCATGCCGTAGCGCAGGCCGAGCTGCACGACCTTGGTGTGATACAGGCCGCTATTGGCCTCGCGTACCACGTCGCGCCACCAGAAGAACATCGTGGCCAGCACCAGGGCGAGGCCGAGGAACAGCACCCAGTAGCCCTGGTCGTGCATGGCCATTGCACCGCCGATGGCGGTCACGAAGGCCGCGACGGACCCCACGAAGGGCCACGGGCTCGGATCGACGAGATGGTACGGATGCTTCTGGTGCGTGGCGTGTGCTTCGCTCATCCCTCAAAACCCCTTCGGCTTACGGACGGTTGGCCATCCGTCGGCATGTTACCCCAGTTTAACTCAATACGATCAATTCACCCGCGCGCCGTCGCCCGCAGGCTTCAGCTCGCTGGTCTGCCGGACACCCGCCAGCGACTGGTCGGGTGCCGGGAAAAAGGTATAGCTCAAGGTGATCGTCGTGACATCGTCCAAATTGCGGTCATCGACGATCGCCGGATCGACGAAATAGGACACCGGCATCTCGATGCTCTCGCCCGGCTGCAGAACCTGCTCGGTGAAGCAGAAGCACTGCAGCTTGTTGAAGTAGATGCCTGCCTTGTGCGGCGTCACGCTGTAGGTGGCGGTGCCAACCACCGGCACGTCGCCATTGTTCACCGCCTTGTAGAAGGCCAGCCCGTTTTCGCCGACATGCACCTTCTCCGACACCTGCATCGGCTTGAAGCGCCATTTCAGGTCCGGGCTGGTATTGGCGTCGAAGCGCACGGTGATGACGCGCTCGCCCATATGGTCCGGCAGGGCGTCGGCCTGCTGCGTGGTGCCGCCATAGCCGGTGACGCGGCAGAACATCTCGTACAGCGTGCTGCTGTAGGCGGTCAGCGTCGTCATGCCGCCCAGCACCAGCATCACACCGCCCACCGCGATCCAGTTGCGGCGGTTGCCCTTAGGCTTGTTCTGTTCGGTTTCGCGCATGCGCTTCACCCCATTTTCACGATGGTGATGGCGTAGAACAGGGCCACAAGCCCCAGCAGCACCCAGAGCAGCGCACGGTTGCGCGGGCGACGGCTGCGCCGGAAGCTTTCGCGGTCGCGGTTTTCCGTATCCTGTTCCATGGCGCTCACATCCAGCCTCCCAGCGAAATCAGATACCAGGTCCGGTCCAGGATCAGCAGGCTGAAGATCAACAGGAGATAGAGGATCGAATAGGCGAAAAGATGACGCGCGGCCAGCTCGGCGCGCGGCCCGTCGCCGGCCCGCCAGATGCGCCAGGCACCGGCCAGGAACAGCGCGCCCAGGATGATGGCGCCCACACCATAGAGTGCGCCCGAGGTGCCGAGCGGCCAGGGCAGCACCGCCAGCGGCGCCAGCAGCACGGAATAGATCAGGATCTGGCGGCGCGTCTCCCGCTTGCCCGCCACCACCGGCAGCATCGGCACGCCGGCCCGGGCATAATCCTCGCAGGCGAACAGCGACAGCGCCCAGAAATGCGGCGGCGTCCACATGAAGATGATGGCGAACAGCACCACCGAATCGATGCTGACGTCGCCGGTCACCGCGGCCCAGCCGATCATCGGCGGGAAGGCGCCGGCGGCACCGCCGATCACGATGTTCTGCGGCGTGCTGCGCTTCAGCCACATCGTATAGACGAAGACGTAGAAGGCGATGGTCAGCGCCAGCAGCGCGGCCGCCGCCCAGTTGACCGCCAGCCCCATCACCATGACAGAGAAGCCGGACAGCACCGCCCCGAAGGCAAGGGCGGCTTCCGGATCGACCCGGCCGCGCACGATCGGGCGGCCCTGGGTGCGGCTCATCACCGCGTCGATGTCGCGGTCATACCACATGTTGATGGCGCCCGACGCACCGGCCCCGATGGCGATGCACAGGATGGCGATGAAACCGAGGACCGGATGGATCGAGCCCGGCGCCAGATACAGGCCGACGAACCCGGTGAACACCACCAGCGACATGACGCGCGGCTTCAGCAGCTCGACATAGTCGGCCACGCCCGGTACGCCCAGCGAGGGCCCTTCGGCCCCCGCTTGCATGCCTGCCCGCATGGTCGTTTGAAGCTGGGTATCGCTCACCTGGCTAACCGCCTGCTCTGCTCAACAATCTAGGGAGTCCCCAGGTCACTTGACCTGGGGGATTTCCTCGAAGGTGTGGAAGGGCGGCGGAGAAGACACCGTCCATTCCAGCGTATCGGCGCCCTCGCCCCACTGGTTCGCCGGCACCTTGGCCCCCGAGGTGAAGGTCCGGTAGCAGACGAACAGGAAGAAGAACATAGCGGCGATGGAGATGTACGACCCGATGGAGGAGACGTAGTTCCAGCCGTGGAACGCATCCGGATAGTCCGGGATACGGCGCGGCATGCCGGCCAGACCCAGGAAGTGCATCGGGAAGAAGGTCAGGTTCACGCCGATGAAGGTCATCCAGAAATGGATCTTGCCCAGCGTCTCCGGATACTGGCGGCCGCTCATCTTGCCGATCCAGTAGTAGAAGCCGGCGAAGATCGCGAACACGGCACCCAGCGACAGCACGTAATGGAAGTGGGCGATCACGTAGTAGGTGTTGTGCAGCGCCACATCCACGCCGGCATTGGCCAGCACCACACCGGTCACGCCACCGACGGTGAACAGGAAGATGAAGCCGACGGCCCACAGCATCGGGGTGTCGAACTTGATCGAGCCGCCCCACATGGTGGCGATCCAGGAGAAGATCTTGATGCCGGTCGGCACCGCGATGACCATGGTCGCCGCCGTGAAGTAGGCGCGCGTGTCGACGTCGAGGCCCACCGTGTACATGTGGTGCGCCCAGACGATGAAGCCGACGAAGCCGATCGACACCATCGCGTAGGCCATCCCGAGATAGCCGAACACCGGCTTGCGCGAGAAGGTCGAGACAATGTGGCTGATGATGCCGAAGGCCGGCAGGATCATGATGTACACCTCGGGATGGCCGAAGAACCAGAAGAGGTGCAGGAACAGGATCGGGTCGCCGCCGCCGGCCGGATCGAAGAAGCTGGTGCCGAAGTTACGGTCGGTCAGCAGCATGGTGATGGCACCGGCCAGGACCGGCAGCGACAGCACCAGCAGGAAGGCGGTGATCAGCATCGCCCACACGAACAGCGGCATCTTGTGCAGGGTCATGCCCGGCGCGCGCATGTTGAAGATGGTGGTGATGAAGTTGACCGCGCCCAGGATCGAGGACACGCCGGCCACATGCAGCGACAGGATGGCGAAATCGACCGCCATGCCCGGATGCCCGTTCGGGCCCGACAGCGGCGGATAGATGGTCCAGCCCACGCCGGCGCCGCCATCCACAAAGGCCGCCAGCAGCAGCAGGGCGAAGGCCGGGATCAGCAGCCAGAAGCTGATGTTGTTCATGCGCGGGAAGGCCATGTCCGGCGCGCCGATCATCAGCGGCACGAACCAGTTGCCAAAGCCGCCGATCAGCGCCGGCATGACCATGAAGAACACCATGATCAGGCCGTGCGCCGTGATGATGACGTTCCACTCCTGGCCGCCCGACATGTACTGGACGCCCGGATCCTGCAGCTCCATACGCATATAGAGCGAGAACAGGCCGCCAATGATGCCGGCAACGATGGCGAAGATCAGGTACATCGTGCCGATGTCCTTGTGGTTCGTCGAATAGACGTACCGCCGCCAGCCGCTGGGATGATGATCGTGATGGTCGTGCGCTGCCGATGCCTGCGCCATGGATCAACCTTTCCTTGCTTTCAAAGGCGTCCCGCCAGCCTGGGCGGAGAAACCCTCAGTCTCGTCCTCGTTGCGAGGGCGGCGCGCCTGCGCCGCCCCACTCCCGAATTACTGCGCGGCCACTGCCGCGACCTTGCGGTCGCCATTATCCGCGAACTTGTCCTGCGCCTGCTTCACCCAGGCCTCGAACTCGGCCTCGCTGACAGCCTCGACCTTAACCGGCATGTAGGCATGGTTCACGCCGCAGATCTGGTTGCACTGGCCGTAATAGGTGCCCGGCTTGTCGATGCGGAACCAGGTCTCGTTGATGCGGCCCGGGATGGTGTAGAGCTGCACCCCGATGGCCGGCACCAGCCAGCTGTGCATCACGTCAGCGCCGGCAACCAGCACGCGGATGTTCTTGCCGGCCGGAACGACCAGCGCATTGTCCACTTCCAGCAGGCGCTTCTGCCCCGGCTTCAGATCCTCTTCGGCGATCATGTAGCTGTCGAAGGCGAAATCGCCATGATCCGGATAGGCGTAGTTCCAGTACCACTGATGGCCGGTGACCTTGATGGTCATGTCGGCTTCTTCGGTACGGTCGAGATAATAGAGCAGCCGGAAGGACGGCACCGCGATCACCACCAGGATGATCACCGGGATGACCGTCCACAGCACCTCGATCAGCGTGTTGTGCGAGGTCCGCGACGGGTTCGGGTTGGCCGAGGCCCGGAACCGGACGATCACATAGATCAGCAGCGCCAGCACGAACAGCGTGATGGCCGTGATGATCCACAACAAAATGTCGTGCAGCGAATGCAGGCTTTCCTTGCCCGGCGAGACCGGCGTCTGCATGCCGAGCTGCCAGGGCTGCGGCTCTGCCGCCCAGGCGCCCGTCGTTAGCCCCACTCCCGCCAGCGCGGCGAGGAGAATCCCGAAGAACACGGTGGCGATACGCTTCCTATTGCTCGGCATCCTACCCTAATCCCTAGACACAAAATCCGTCCGCCCCCCGGAAGGCGCGGCATGGACGAAAGGCTTCGCCTGCCCATTCAGGGCAATGAGGCGAAACCTGGCCCGAACCGTTGCGGCACGTCGCCAACGGAATTACCGCTGCGCTGCGCACGTTGGCTGTCTATCCATCTTATTCGGATCGGGCAAGCGCGAATTGTGACCAGATGTCGCATCCTGCCGCTTTTTTGCCATCAGTTTGACCCTTGTCGAGGCCCGGTTTTTCCTGTCCCCTATCCTCAGGCGTCTTCTTTTTCCAGATCGCGCGTCAGCCGTCGGCGCATGCGCCGCACGCCGAACCACACCAGCAGGAAAATGACCGGAATCGCTGCCCCGACAACGACCTCGGGCGAGAGCGGCAGCCCCGCGCCCAAGGGCGTGTCCTTCAGCCCCTTCGCGGCATAGCCCAGCAGCCCTGCCGCGTAATAGCAGATGGCGACGACCGACAGCCCCTCCACCGTCTCCTGCAGGCGCAGCTGGATCATGGCGCGCCGGTTCATCGAGCGCAGCAGATCGCGGTTCTGCGCTTCCAGCTGCACATCGACACGTGTGCGCAGCAATTCGCTGGTGCGCGCCACCCGCGCCGCCAGCGCATCGAGCCGCTGCTGCACCGAGGTGCAGGTGCGCATCGCCGGCAGGAACCGCCGGTTCATGAACTCGCCCAGGGTCTGCATTCCTTCAAGGCGCGATTCACGCAGCTCCTCAGTGCGTTGCGCCACCAGCGCCGTATAGGCCTTGGCCGCCCCCAGCCGGTAGGCGACGCGGGCGCCGATGCGCTCCACCTCCGCCGCCAGGCGGGTCAGCTCGTCCAGCAGAGCGCGGTCGTCGCGGCTGTCCTGCCCGGTGGCCAGCGCCGTGGTGATGTTCGATATCTCCTCGCCGACCTTGGTCAGCGCCGGGCCGGCATCGCGCGCCAGCGGGAATGCCAGCAGCGCCATCATGCGGTAGGTTTCCAGCTCCAGCAGCCGCCGCACCAGCCGGCCGGTGCGGCGCGGCCCCATCTCGTAATCCTGCACCAGGATGCGACTGAACCCGTCCGGCCCGATGGTGAAGTCGGTCCAGGCAGCCGCGGCACCGCTGCTCATCAGGCTGCCGGCCGGCGCATTGCCGCCCAGCAGCGCCGCCGCTTCCGACGCGCCATGGCGGGGGCCGCCGCGCGCCTCCACTGCGACATGGATGGCCACGATCATCTGGCCGGGGATGGCCTCCAGCCAGTCCGGCGGCACGCGGCGGATCACCGGATCGGCGAAGGCTTCCTCGAACTTGCCTTCCAGGATGAAGCCATAGGTCGAGAATTCGGTATGCCGCTCCCAGCGCAGCAGGAAGCCGCCCATGTCGATGATGATCTGGGTCGCATCGTCGGGCGGCGGCGGCACCTGAAAATGCGCGCACAGCCGTGCCAGATGCGCACGCTCCTGCCTTGCCGTCTGCTCGCCCGTCAGCACCGCCAGATGCGATATGCGGGCCGGCGCCACCATCGGCTCGAACGGCCTTGCATGTACCTCGTCATTCAGCGCATGGCGCAGCGGATGCTCGTCCGGCAGGCGGCCCAGGGGTGGTACAGCAGACTCGGCGGCCCCCTCTCCTGACCTTGGCTTTTCCACCATGCCGGCGCGCCTCCCATCCCCTAATGCCATGCCGGTGCTGGTTGCGCCGGGCAATCCTGCCTATATCCTTGTCGATAGCATTGCATGCCGCAACCACAAGGATAGGACATGACCGTTCTCGCGCAGACCGACGAGCTGTTCTTCACCCGCGCGGGCCTCGACCGCAGCCGCATCGAGCGGCTGGTCGGCGAGGCGCTGTCGGGCGCCGATGACGGGGAACTCTACCTCGAATACAGCCAGTCGGAGAGCCTGGGCTTCGACGATGGAAGGCTGAAGGCGGCCAGCTTCGACACCGCGCAGGGTTTCGGCCTGCGCTCGGTGATCGGCGATGCCGCGGGCTATGCCCATGCCGCCGACCTGTCGGAGGAGGCGATCCGCCGCGCGGTCACCACCGTGCAGGCGGTTAAGGCCGGCCATGGCGGCACGCTGGCCGAGGGGCCGATCGGCACCAACCGGCAGCTCTATACCGATGCCAACCCGCTCTCCGCCGTGCCGTTCGAGACCAAGGTGAAGCTGCTGCAGGACATCGACGCCTATGCAAGGGCGAAGGACCCGCGCGTGCGCCAGGTCTCGGCCTCGGTGGCGGGCAGCTGGAAGGCGGTGCAGATCATCCGCCCGGACGGGATGCGCGTCGCCGACATCCGCCCGCTGGTGCGCCTGAATGTGCAGATCGTCGTCGCCGAGGGCGACCGCATGGAAAGCGGCAGCAGCGGCGCCGGCGGGCGCACCGGCTATGACCTCTATCTCGACCCGCGCACCTGGCAGGCGCAGGTGGATGAGGCGCTGCGCCAGGCCGTCGTGAATCTGGGCTCCATCCCCGCCCCCGCCGGCGAGATGGAAGTGGTGCTCGGCCCGGGCTGGCCCGGCGTGATGCTGCATGAGGCGGTCGGCCACGGGCTGGAGGGCGACTTCAACCGCAAGCAGACCTCCGCCTTCTCCGGCAAGATCGGCCAGCAGGTGGCCTCGAAGGGCGTCACCGTGGTCGATGACGGCACGATGGAGGACCGGCGCGGCTCGCTCACCGTCGATGACGAGGGCACGCCCTCGCAGCGCACCGTGCTGATCGAGGACGGCATCCTGGTCGGCTACATGCAGGACCGGCAGAATGCCCGCCTGATGGGCATGAAGCCGACCGGCAATGGCCGGCGCCAGAGCTTCGCGCATCATCCGATGCCGCGCATGACCAACACGCTGATGCTGGGCGGCCAGCACGACCCGCAGGAGATCATCGCCTCGGTGAAGGGGCGCGGCCTCTATGCCGTGAATTTCGGCGGCGGGCAGGTCGATATCACTTCGGGCAAGTTCGTGTTCTCCGCCTCCGAGGCCTACCTCATCGAGGATGGCAAGATCGGCCCGGCGGTGAAGGGCGCGACGCTGATCGGCAACGGCCCGAAGGCGATGACCCAGGTCTCCATGATCGGCAACGATCTGAAGCTGGATGACGGCATCGGCACCTGCGGCAAGGACGGCCAGGGCGTGCCGGTGGGTGTCGGCCAGCCGACCGTGAAGATGCGCGGCATTACCGTCGGCGGCACCCAGGCCGCCTGACGCCGTTCGGCATCCCAACACACCCTTTACAGGCCAGCCCCCAGACCCGACATAGGGGGTAGCCTATTCCACCGATACAGGAGGAAAGCCATGAGCCAGATCGACGAGAAGACCCGCACCGAGCTTGAAGCCGCCGCTTTCCGCACGCTGGTCGATCATCTGCAGACCCGCACCGACGTGCAGAATATCGACCTGATGAACCTGGCCGGCTTCTGCCGCAACTGCCTGTCGAAATGGTATGCCGCCGCCGCCAAGGACAAGGGGCTGGATGTCAGCTATGACGAGGCCCGCGAGAAGGTCTATGGCATGCCCTACGAGGACTGGAAGGCGAAGTACCAGTCCGAGGCGAATGCCGAACAGAAGGCGATGTTCGAAAAGATTCACTCTCACTAATGGGCGCACTGATTGGCGCACCGAAAGGCGGCGCTCTCTATCCGCCTTGAGCAGAACGCATGGCTGGCGACTTTCCCGCGTGGTAAGGAATTTGGCGTAACGCCGCCATCACTTACCAACAGGAGAGGCCCAGCCGATGCCCCGCTCGGTCGAAAAAATCACCCTCGTCAGCCCGTCCCCCGGTACGGAGCGCCATATCGCCGTGCACCGTTTCGGCACGCCCGGCGCGCGCCCGAAGGTCTATCTGCAGGCGGCGATCCATGCCGACGAGCTGCCGGCGATGATGGCGCTGCACTATCTGCGCCCGATGCTGGAAGAGGCTGACGCCAAGGGCCAGATCAAGGGCGAAATCGTCGTCGTGCCGGTCGCCAACCCGGTTGGCCTGGCGCAGAACATCGCCGGCTATCACCTTGGCCGTTTCGACCTGGTCAGCCGCGAGAATTTCAACCGCAACTTCCTGCCGGTCGCCGAGGGCATCGCCGAGGAGGTGAAGCCGAAGCTGACCAACGACGCCACGAAGAATGTGGAGATCGTGCGCAAGGCCGCCGTCGCCTGGCTGACCGCGCAGCAGCCGCGCAACGAGAACGAATCGCTGAAGTTCACGCTGCAGCGCCTGGCGATCGATTCCGACATCTGCCTCGACCTGCACTGCGCCGGCGAGGCGACGATGCACCTGTTCATGCATCAGGACAGCTATGACGAGGGCGGCGCCGAGCTTTCAGCCCAGATCGGCAGCATGGCAACGCTGGTCAGCCGCCATGCCAGCGGCGGCGCGCGCGCCTTCTCGCAGGGTATCGGCGGTCTGTGGTCCGACCTGCGCGGGCTGATCCAGGACGAGGCCAAGCCAGTTCCGCAGGCCTGTATCTCCGCCACCGTGGAATATCGCGGCCGGGTCGATGTGACCGATGGCTTCGGCAAGCCGGACGCGGAAAACCTGTTCAAAGTGCTGCAGCGCTATGGCGCCATTGCCGGCGATCCCGGTCCGCTGCCGAAGCCGCTGTGCGAGGCCGTGCCCGTCTCGGCTATGGAAGTGGGCTACGCCCCGGTCACCGGCGTGCTGACCTACCACAAGGCGCCGGGCGACATGGTGAAGAAGGGCGAGGTGGTGTGCGACATCATCGACCCCTATGCCGAGGATCAGACCAAGGCGCGCGTGCCGGTGCAGAGCCTGGCCGACGGCATCCTGTTCGGCCGCCGGCCGGAACGCATCGCCCGGCCCGGCATGGTGATCTTCCGTATCGCCTCCGACAAGCCGCTGGCGCACCGGATGAACCGCCCCGCACTTGACGACTGAGCGGCCACCGGCACAAACGGCAACAAAAAGGGGCGCCAACCGGCGCCCCTTGCTTTTCCCCTACCGCTTATCCGGCTCAGCGCACCATCGCCGGCAGGCCGTCCTTGGCATGCTTTTCGTTCTTGGGCGCGGTATCCAGCGGCTTTGCCTTGGTCGGGCCGGTATGCTTCACGCCGCCCGACAGCAGGATATTCTCCAGCGACTTCTCCGTGCCGACACGGAAATCGGCCGGCGCGCGCAGGCTGATCGCCTTCTGCATGAACTGTCGGATTTTCGCGACTTCCTTGTCGCGGGCCTCCTTGTCGTCGGCCAGCGCAGCCGCCATGGCGCGATGCACCGCCATGTCGGTCGCCTTGATGTTGGCCGCGCATTCCAGCTTCTGCGCTTCTTCCATCGCGTACTTACGGTAATCGCCGGGCAGCTTCGGATTCTTGGCCAGTTCGACCAGACGCTGGGCGGCGCGTTCGGCCGAGGTAGTCTCGGCCTTTTCCGCCATTCCTGCCAGCTGATGTATCTGTGCGTCGCAGCGGGCCTTCAGGGCCTCTATCAGGCGACGTTCGGCCTCCGGATCCGACTTCTTCGATGCGGAAAACATTGGCGTTACTCCCCAAGGTATTAACCTTAATAACAGTTAAGGCTGCACTTCGTATACAAAACGTTAACGAAACTGAATATTTTTTGCAATCAAATCACTGTCGGAAAGTCTTCAGTATTTTCCTTAAATCTTTATACAATCTCTTCTGACAGCTCTTGAGCAGCATCGCCAGGCATAGTCCGCTTGCGGCCATGGGGGGCTTCCGGCTATCGTCGCGGACAGCACGACACCCCTTAATGCAGAGGATGATCCATGCCTGACGTCGGCGGCATCGCGGGCGAGCGCCTGCGTTCCTTTATCGAGCGCATCGAGCGGCTGGAGGAGGAGAAGGCGGCACTGGCCGCCGATATTCGCGAGATTTTCGCCGAAGCCAAGGGTGTGGGCTTCGACACCAAGATCATGCGCCAGGTGCTGAAGCTGCGGAAGCTGGACCGCGAGGACCGGCAGGAGCAGGAGACGCTGCTCGACCTCTATCTGCAGGCGCTCGGCATGGCGCCCGGAAGTGCTGCGGAAGCCGGCGACATGGGCGACGGCCAGGACCAGGCCGCGGAATAAGGCGGGCTTTCAGGTTTCTACTGCGCATAGGAGGCAAATCGTATTCCGGCCCATGTCCTTCGAGACGCCTGCTGACGCAGGCTCCTCAGGACGAGGGGAGAATGGGAATACAGACAGTGCCTCCTCGTGACCTCATGCTGAGGAGCCGGCACCAAGTCCCTTGGGGCCGGCGTCTCGAAGCATAGGGCAAACCCAAGAAACCCTCACACCCGGGCGATGCGCAGCACGTTGGTGGCGCCCGGCGTGCCGAAGGGAACACCGGCGGTAATCACGATCTTGTCGTCCTTGTGCGCGAAGCCCTCGCGCAGGGTCACGGCCTGGGCGCTCTGCACCATGTCGGAGAAGCTGCGCACGTCGCGCATCGGCACCGGATGCACGCCCCAGGCAAGCACCAGCCGCCGCGCCGTCGCCTGGCTGGCGGTCAGGCACAGGATCGGTACCGGCGGCCGCTCGCGCGACGCCCTCAGCGTCGTCGAACCGGAAGTGGTGTAGGTCACGATGGCCGCCGCACCGATGGTCTCCGCCACGCTGCGCGCGGCAGCGGTGATTGCGTCCGGGCTGGTTGCGTCCGGCGTGCCATGCACAGCATCGAGGATGGTGCGGTAGAGGTCGTCGCGCTCCACCCGCGCGATGATGCGGTTCATCATCGCCACCGAGTCGACCGGATACTGGCCCGCCGCCGATTCCGCCGACAGCATGACCGCATCGGCGCCGTCATAGACCGCCGTGGCCACGTCGGACACCTCGGCGCGGGTCGGGGCCGGCGCGGTGATCATCGATTCCAGCATCTGGGTGGCGACGATCACCGGCTTGCCGGCCATGCGGCAGGCGCGGACGATACGCTTCTGCATCGGCGGCACATCCTCCGGCGCCATTTCGACGCCGAGGTCGCCGCGCGCCACCATGACAGCGTCGGTCTGTTCGATGATGGCATCCAGATGCTTGATCGCCGAGGGCTTCTCCAGCTTGGCGATGATGGTGGCCCGTCCGGCGATCAGCTTGCGCGCCTCGGCGATATCCTCCGGCCGCTGCACGAAGGACAGCGCCACCCAGTCCACCCCCTGGTCGAGGCCGAACTGCAGGTCACGCCGGTCCTTGTCGGTCAGCGGCGACAGGTCGAGCAACGCGTTCGGCACATTGACGCCCTTGCGGTCGGACAGCGGGCCGCCGGAGATCACCTCCGTCTCCGCCGACTTCGCATCGCAGGACAGCACCTTCAGCCGGATCTTGCCGTCATCCAGGAGCAGCGCATCACCGGGATGCAGCGCCTTGAAGATTTCCGGGTGCGGCAGGCAGACCCGCTTGTCGTCGCCCGGCGCCTTGTCGAGGTCGAGGTTGAAGTGCCGGCCCGCATGCAGCTCGATGCGGCCATTCTGGAAGGTGCCGATGCGCAGCTTCGGCCCCTGCAGATCCATCATGATGGCGATGGGCCGCCCGGTTTCCTGCTCCAGCGCGCGCAAAATCTTCACGCGCTCGGCATGGTCGGCATGCTCGCCATGGCTGAAATTCAGCCGGAACACATCCGCCCCGGCGGCGAACAGCGCCCGGATCTGCTCCGCCGTCGAGGAAGCCGGCCCAAGCGTGGCGACGATCTTGGCGCAGCGCTGACGTCGCATGGTCATTCCCTCTCGTCCGTTCATCTCATCAGGCATCGGGCATCACCAGGATGGCCCGGAAATCATTCACATTGGTCAGCGTCGGCCCGGTCATGACCAGATCGCCCAGCGCCCCGAAGAAGCCATAGCCGTCATTGTCGGCCAGACGCTGTTTCGCCGATACCCCCTTCGCCGCGGCCCGGGCGATGCTGTCCGGCGTCAGCACCGCACCGGCATTATCCTCCGTGCCGTCAATGCCGTCGGTATCGCCGGCAACCGCCCAGATGCGCGGATGCCCACCCAGAGCCACGGCAAGGCCCAGCAGGAATTCCACATTGCGCCCGCCGCGGCCCTTGCCGCGCACCGTCACCGTGGTCTCGCCCCCCGACAGCAGGACGCAGGGAGCGGGCGCCGGCTGGCCGTGCCGCGCCACCTGGAATGCAATGCCAGCCATGACAGTTGCAACCTCGCGCGCCTCGCCTTCAATGGCATCGCCCAGAATGACTGGCGTGATGCCGGCCTTGCGGGCGAGGTCCGCCGCCGCCTCCAGCGAGGCCTGCGGACGGGCGACCATCACCAGCTCGGCATTCGCCAGGCGCGGATCGCCCGGCTTGGCGCTTTCCTCCACCCCTGCTTCAAGATGCCTGCGTACCGCCTCCGGCGGTTCGATGCCATATTTCGCCAGCACGGCCAGCGCATCGGCGAAGCTGGTTGGGTCGGGCACGGTGGGCCCGGAGCCGATCACCGCCGGATCGTCGCCCGGCACGTCGGAGATCGCCAGCGTCACCACCCGCGCCGGATGCGCGGCGACCGCCAGCCGCCCGCCCTTTATTGCGGACAGGTGCTTGCGCAGGCAGTTCATCTCGCCGATGGTCGCCCCGGATTTCAGCAGCGCGCCGGTGACCGCCTGCTTGTCGGCCAGCGTCAGCCCGTCCGCCGGCAGCGACAGCAGCGCCGAGGCGCCGCCAGACATCAGGCACAGCACCAGATCGTCCGGCCCCAGCCCCTGCACCAGCGTCAGCATGCGGCGCGCCGCCGCCTCGCCGGCGGCATCGGGCACCGGATGGCTGGCCTCCACCACTTCGATGCGCTCGCACGGCACGGCATGTCCGTAGCGGGTGACGACCAGCCCCTCCAAATCGCCTTCCCAGTTCAGCTCGACCGCGCGCGCCATGGCGGCGGCTGCCTTGCCGGCGCCGACGACGATGGTGCGGCCTTTCGGTTTCGGCGGCAGGTGGGCTGGCACGCAGGCAGCGGGATCAGCCGCCTTGCGCGCAACCTCGAACAGCGAGAGCAGGAAGGCGCGGGAATCGAAATCGGCGGGAAGAGACATGAAAACGGCGGACCTTTCTTATCGTTGCGTAAAGTATGCTACAGTCCTGCCCACAAACGAAACATCCCTCGTGCGAGGCACAGCGAACAGATGGCGCAAGACAGAGCGGACCGGATTGGCCGCGCGAGTCACTTGACGCTTGCCAGCGGCGGCGAGGACGAACCCCAAGCCCGGCGGCGCGGCCGTCCGGCCTCCGGCAATGCTACGCGCGACGGCGGCCAGGTGCAGTCGCTGACCCGCGCCCTGACGCTGCTGACGGAAATTGCCGGCAGCGATGGCGGCGCCTCGCTCAGCGAGCTTGCGCATCGCGCCGGCCTGCCACCCTCGACCGCGCACAGGTTGCTGAAGAGCCTGGAACAGATGGGCTTCGTGCAGCATGACCATCAGCGCGCGCTGTGGAATGTCGGCGTGCAGGCCTTCACTGTCGGCAACGCCTTCCTGCGCTCCCGCGATGTGGTGGAGATCGCCCGCCCCTTCATGCGGCGGCTGATGGAGGAATCCGGCGAATCGGTCAATCTCGGCGTGCTCGACGGGCGCGAGGTCGTGTTCCTCGCCCAGGTCGAATGCCGCGAGGTGATGCGCGTGCTTGCCCGGCCGGGCGGACGCTCGCCGCTGCATTGCTCCGGCCTCGGCAAGGCGCTGCTCTCGGCGCTGCCGGCGCAGACCACCCGCACGCTGATCGGCAATCACATCCAGCGCTTCACCGACAAGACCCTGGCGACGCACGAGGCGATGGAACGCGACATGGCGCTGTCGCGCCAGCGCGGCTATGCCATCGATGACGAGGAATATGCCGCCGGGCTGCGCTGTGTCGCCGCCCCGATCCATGACGAGTATGGCGAGCCGATGGCCGCCATCTCGCTGTCCGGCCCCAGCGCCCGCCTGACCGATGCCCGGCTGAAGCTGCTGGGCGAAATGGTGGCGCGCACCGCGCAGGCAGTGACCGGCGCCGTCGGCGGCCATCTGCCGGCGGAGTGAATGGGTGGGCGGATAGTCCATCTCCCCCTCACCTAGCTATCATTCGTTCTTTCAACTCCGGCCGTCACCCCCGCACTTGTTGCGGGGGTCCAGGCTTCCACCCGCTGGATACCCGCCCGTGTAAGCTGAACCCTGGATTCCCGGGACAAGCCCGGGAATGACGACAGGAGGGAAGGGAACCGCCTGTTGATGGTCGGCGCCTCGGATCAAGTCCAAAGGTGGTCCGACCATGACGAGGGATGAGGAATAAGGTCGCCCCCATTTGCGCTGGCATTTGCCGATATCGCCCCTAAGATGTCAGGATAAATGACAACCGGGAGGCTCCAATGGCGACCTACGATCCGCGCACGCAGAAACTGCTGACCTTTCATGATTCGGTGCCGCGCTTCCTGGACGGGCGGGACACGCCGCGCGCCTATCTGGAGCGCTGCCTCGACGTGATCGAGACCCGCGAGCCGGAAGTGCAGGCCTTCGTCGTGATGAACATCGACGGTGCCCGCGCCGCCGCCGACGAGGCCACCAGGCGCTATGCCGAGGGCAGGCCGCTGTCCAACATCGATGGCATGCCCATCGGCATCAAGGACCTGTTCGAGACTAAGGACATGCCGACGCAGATGGGCAGCCCGGTCTGGGCCGGCTGGGAATCCGGCCGCGACGCCGCGCATGTGCATGGGCTGCGCAAGGCCGGTGCGGTGGTGCTGGGCAAGCTGGTGACGACGGAGCTGGGCTTCTCCTTCCCCGGCAAGACCCGCAACCCGTTCGATCCGGGCCGCACGCCGGGCGGCTCCTCCTCCGGCTCGGCGGCGGCCATCGGCGCCGGCATGGTGCCCGCCGCCATCGGCAGCCAGGTCGCCGGCTCTGTCATCCGTCCGGCCGGCTATTGCGGCAATGTGGCGATCAAGCCGACCTATGGCGCGCTGAACCGCGGCGGCGGCCATTCCTCGCTCAGCCAGAGCCATATCGGTATCCATGCCGGCTCCATCGAGGATGCCTGGGCGACCTGCTGGCAGATCGCCAACCTGGCTGGCGGCGATGTCGGCTATCCCGGCCTGTATGGCGCGCTGGAGCCGATGGCACCGACGAAGCCGACCCGGCTGGTGCGCCTTGAGACTGTCCTTTGGCCCTCGGTGGATGACGAGAGCAAGGCCGCCTTCGAGACCGTCATCGAGCATCTGAAGCGCCAGGGCGTCACCATCATCAGC
This sequence comes from Oceanibaculum indicum P24, assembly GCF_000299935.1. Classification (NCBI taxonomy): domain Bacteria; kingdom Pseudomonadati; phylum Pseudomonadota; class Alphaproteobacteria; order Rhodospirillales; family Oceanibaculaceae; genus Oceanibaculum; species Oceanibaculum indicum. The sequence goes on from NZ_AMRL01000010.1 coordinate 101,058, forward strand.
CGTGCCGAGGATGCCGATGTCGAGACCTATGAAGCCCTGACCGCCGACGCGCTGGAGCTGACGCTGCAGATCTGCCTGTTCGAGCTGCGCTGGCCGCTGGGCGCCTATCGCGAGCGCGGCCCCGGCATGCTGAGCGAGTCCATGCTGGAACGCCTTGCCGAGGCCGATAAGCAGACGCTGGACGATTACCGCGCGATGCTGGAACGGCGCGATCAGGTCCGCAAGGCCTATGCCGCCCTGAAAGCCAAGGCCGACGGCTTCATTGCCCTGTCCTCTCCCGGCCCGGCCCCGAAGGGTCTGCACAGCACGGGCAGTCCCGCCATGAACGCCGCCACATCGATGACCGGCACGCCGGTCTGGAGCCTGCCGCTGCTGGCTGCCGACGGCATGCCGCTGGGCGTGCAGCTGGGCGGATTCCCGCACGAGGATGCCAAGGTCACCGGCCATGCCCGGTGGCTGATGGACAGCTTCCTCACGCAAGGGTGAATTCCCTTTTGTGGATAAAGGGTTGTTCCGGCGCCACGATCGGAACATAGTTAATGAAAGGTTAATGAACGCTCCGACCGGGCCGGCTTTCGGGCCGGGCTCTGGTCGGAGCAGTCAGGATGGTAGAATGCCAGCCTTCCGCGACGTGATTTACACGGAGCAGAACCGGGCCATATACGACTACTGGTCGTCCCGCCTGGGTGGAAAGCCTGCGCCAAGCCGCGACGAGATCGACCCGACCGACATTCCGCAGCTGCTGCGCCACATCTATATGTGGCAGCTGGAAAAGGACGGCACCACGCTGACCGGGCGGTTGTTCGGCACCGCCTATACCGACTTTTCCGGCGCGGACTTCCGGGGCCGCACCTTCGAGCAGGCGCACCGCGAAAGCAATCCGCTGTTGTTCGAGCGGCTGCAGGCCGGCCATCTGCGCTGCCTGCGCGATTGCGATCCCTTCGTGGTGGTGCGTACCAACCACGCCTTCAACCGGCGCTACCGTGCCTATGAGGGGATGATCCTGCCGGTAACGGACGAGACAGGCCGGCCCTACATCCTGCTGGGCGGGCTGGTGCCGCTGTTCGGCCGGCCGACCGAGGTGCCGTCGGAACTGGATGTCGGGCGCTATGCCTCGGAGATGGTCGTGGAGAATGACGCCGTCATCGGCGGCTGCAAGCTGCAGTGCTGAACCAGTCTGAATGAGGCTCGGCTTAACCCAGCCGTGCCAGCATCGCTGCTGTATCCGTGACGGTGCAGTATTCGCCATCCAGATTGGCAAGCGACAGGGCATGCACCTCCTCCGCCTGCCAGAGCCGCCCCGACAAGTCATGGCGCGCGAAGGTGAAGCAGGCATCGCCAACCAGCCAGGTATCGAAGGACAGGTTGCCCGCCATACGCACCGTTGCCTCCACCGAATTGTTGGTGATGACGCCCGCCACGATCAGCATGTCGATGCCGGCCTGACGCAGATAATCTTCCAGCCCGGTGCCGATGAACGCGCTGTTCGTTTCCTTGCCGACGATTTTCTCGCCCGGTGCGGGCCTGGCTTCCGGCTTGAAGTCATGGCCCGGCTGCCCCGGCCTGTAGGTTGAGTCGGGGTTGACCGAATCGTGGCGCACATGGATGACCGGCCGGCCCGTACGGCGCCAGCCCTCCAGCAGGCTGGCGACATGCGCCTCGGCGCTGGGATTGTTGCGCGGTCCTGCTACTGCCCAGCGCGGGTCATCGATGGCCTGTTGCAGGTCAATCAGCAGCAGGCAGGCGGTCGGCGGCAGTGGGGTCACTCCGCTGCCTGCTCGATATCGCGGCGGCGCCGTTCCTTCTCGTAGTGCCCGAGAATCCAGCCGAGATGCGCCTCCATGGCGCGGGCTGCCTGATCCGGATCACGATCACGGACCGCCTCGTAGATGGCGCGGTGCTGCTCCAGCAGCGCCAGATCGTCGCGCTCGCTGGCCAGCAGCTCATAGCGATGGAAGGCCAGCATCTCGACCATGATATCGCGCAGCGTCTCCAGCATGTGCATATAGACACAGCTGGCGGTGGCCCGTGCGATCACCAGATGGAAGCGCAGATCGTCACTGGCCTTGTAGGTACGCACCCGGCAGGAATCCGCCATCGAGTCGAGGATCGAGGCCAGCTCGGCCACCTGATCCGGCGTCGCGTGCAGCGCTGCGCGGCGGGCCGCCCAGACCTCCAGCGCGCCGCGGATCTCCATCAGGTCGTGCAGGCTGGTGACATTCTCCTTCACCAGCTCGGTCAGCGGCAGGTCGAGATGGCGCACGCTAGACAGGACGCGGGTGCCGCCGCCCTGCACCGCATCGACCAGCCCCTGCGCCTTCAGCTGCTGCAAGGCCGCGCGCACCGAGACGCGGCTGACATTCATCATCTCGGCCAGCTGGCGTTCGCCGGGTAGCCGCTCGCCCGGCCCCAGCTCGCCGACAGCGATCAGCCGCCGCAGCTCGGCCGCGATGCGGTCAGCCACGCGCTGGCGCGGAAGCTCCTGAAAGCGCTCGTCGGACGGCTGCATGAGCGGAATCGGCTGCTGTCACTGGTCTGATTTTCAGACAGCTAGCCCCAGCCTGACACACAGGTCAAGGCAGTTTTCCAATAAAGCCAATAAGTTAGAAGTGTTCTAAATCGAAAGTGCTAATATGCGTATTCGCGGAACACCGGATCGACCGAACCGCCCCAGCGGCCTTCATAGGCTTCCAGCATCTCGTCGGACTGGGTGCGGTCGCCCTGTGCGATGGCGACCAGCGTGTCGAGGAAATGCGTCTCGTCATCGCCCATCGAATCGCGGAAGGCGCGGGCGCGCAGGCCGGCCCGGGCGATCTTCAGGCATTCCAGCGCCAGGTCGCGCACCGTACCACCGCGGAACGGCGTCCGCAGGCCGAGGCGCGGCACGGAATCGCGGAGGGTCTGGTGATCTTCCAGCGTCCAGTCCTTCACCAGGTCCCAGGCGGCGTTCTGCGCCGTATCGTCATAGAGCAGCCCGACCCAGAAGGCCGGCAGCGCGCAGATGCGCCGCCACGGCCCGCCATCGGCGCCGCGCATCTCCAGATAGCGCTTCAGCCGCACTTCCGGGAAGGAGGTGGTCATGTGGTCGGTCCAGTCGCCCATGCCGGGGATCTGACCGGGCAGGCCCGGCAGCCGGCCTTCCATGAAGTCGCGGAAGGACTGGCCGGCGACATCGATGTACTGCCCGTCGCGATAGACGAAGTACATCGGCACATCGAGCAGGTAATCGACATAGCGCTCGAAGCCCATACCGTCCTCGAACACGAAGGGCAGCACGCCGCAACGGTCGGGGTCGGTATCGGTCCAGATGTGGCTGCGGAAGCTCTGGAAGCCGTTCGGCTTGCCCTCGGTGAAGGGCGAGCTGGCGAACAGCGCCGTCGCCACCGGCTGCAGGGCCAGGCTGACGCGGAACTTCTGCACCATGTCCGCCTCGCTCAGAAAGTCGAGGTTGGTCTGGATGGTGCAGGTACGCAGCATCATGTCGAGGCCGAGGCTGCCCTTCTTGGGCATGTAGTCGCGCATGATCTTGTAGCGGCCCTTGGGCATCCAGGGGATGTCCTCGCGGCGCCATTTCGGGTTGAAGCCCAGCCCCATCATGCCGGCGCCGATCTCGCCGCAGACCTCCTTCACCTGCGCCAGATGCTGATGCACCTCCGAACAGGTCTGGTGCAGCGTCTCCAGCGGCGCGCCCGACAGCTCGAACTGGCCGCCCGGCTCCAGCGTGATCGCGCACTTGTCCATCGACAGCGCGATGATCTTGTCGCCTTCGCGGATCGGCTCCCAGCCGAAGCGCAGCATGCCTTCGAGAATCGCGCGGATGCCGGTCTCGCCCTCATAGGGCAGCGGCCGCAGACTCTTCAGATCGTAGGCGAATTTCTCGTGCTCGGTGCCGATGCGCCAGTCGGATTTCGGCTTCACGGCGGAGGCCAGATACTCGACCAGCTGGCGCTTGTCAGTGATCGGCTCGCCTTGACTCTCGGGCGGACGGGACATGCGGACGATTCCTCAGGCTCGAAAGATGGCTTCTGGGGCCGGATGGCCGATGGCGCTTATGCTCTTAAGCCTACCCCCGGAAATCCGGGCGTCCCTGCCGCCAGTCGCCGGCAATGGCCTGGAAGCAGGCGAGGGCCGCGAGGGCCGCCGTATCGGCGCGCAACACCCGTGGCCCAAGGCTGATCGCGGTAACAAAGGGAAGTTTCCGCAACCCGTCAAGTTCCGTTTCCGTGAACCCGCCTTCCGGTCCGATCAATACAGCATTTCCCCCAGAGACATTATCCGCCAGCGCTTCCGAAATGGGCCGGCCGCCGCCGGTTTCGTCGCAGACCAGCAGCCGCCGTCCGGCCGGCCAGTCCGCCAGTACCGCCTCCAGCTTGCGCGCGGGCATCACCTCGGGAACCGACAGCCGCTCCGACTGTTCGGCCGCCTCGACAGCATTGGCCAGCAGCCGCTCCTCATTCACGCGGGAGACGATGGTGCGCTGGGTGAACACCGGGCACAGGGCGGAGACGCCAAGCTCCGTCGCCTTCTCCGCCAGATAGTCGATGCGGGCATGCTTCAGCGGCGCGAAGACCAGCCAGAGGTCCGGCTCCACCGCCTGCGGGCGCAGCTGCTCCAGCGGCGTGACGAGGGCCGAGGCCTTGCCGAGGTCGGATATTTCCGCCAGCCATTCGCCGTCGCGCCCGTTGAACAGCGCCAGCCTGTCGCCGGGCGACAGCCGCAGCACGCTGCGCAAATAATGCGCCTGCCCCTTGGGCAGGGTCACGGCGACAGCCGCCGCGAGGCTCTCGCCAGTATGGAGGCGGGTCTGATACAAACGGGCCATGAGAGAACGACTCTCCAGGGGTCTAACAGGAATCGCCGCACGATAGCCCATGCAGAATGGACCCGGAAGTTCACGGCCCGATAATTCGCCCGATACGCGGATCGATATCCCGGCGGACAGCTGGATCGACCGGCTTATGCCCGGCTGGTCGCGCGCCTATCTGCGCCTCGGCCGCTTCGACCGGCCGATCGGCACCTGGCTGCTGCTCATTCCCTGCTGGTGGGGCCAGGCGCTGGCCACAAATGGCTGGCCCGACCCGCTGCTGATGGCGCTGTTCGTGCTGGGCTCCTTCGTCATGCGGGCGGCGGGTTGCGCAGTGAATGATCTGGCCGACCGCGATATCGACCGCAAGGTCGCGCGCACCCGCACGCGCCCGCTGGCCAGCGGCGCCCTGTCGGTTCGGCAGGCGCTGATCTTCATCGCCGTTATGTGCGCCATCGGGCTGGCCGTGCTGCTGTCACTTAATCCCTACAGCTGGGCGCTCGGGGCCGGTGTCGTCGGGCTGATCGTGCTCTACCCCTTCATGAAGCGCATCACTTACTGGCCGCAATTCGTGCTGGGCGTCACCTTCAACTGGGGCATCCTGATCGGCTATGCCGCCGTTGCGGGGGAACTGCATCTGCCGGCCCTGATCCTCTATGCCGCCAGCATCGCCTGGACGCTGGGCTATGACACGATCTACGCCCATCAGGACCGGGAAGACGACCTGAAGGTTGGGGTGAAATCCTCCGCCCTGGCGCTGGGCCGTAATACCAGGCCGGCGCTGTTCGCCTTCTATGCGCTGACCCTGCTGGGCATCGCGGCCGCCGGCTGGCTGGCGGACCTTGCCTGGCCGTTCTGGGCCGTCCTCGCCCTCGGCGCCGCGCAGCTTCTCTGGCAGGCCGGGCGGCTCGATATCGACGATCCGGCGGATTGCCTGCGCACCTTCCGCTCCAACCGCGATTTCGGGCTGATCGTGCTGGCGGCGCTGGTTGCCGGTCAGGTCCTTGCGTGATCGACGACCCGGAAGGCTTCGTCACCCGCAACACAAGCCGGCGGAGCGCCCCGCTGGTCCCGGAAATCCTGCTGCATCTGGCCGACGCCGTCATGCCGCTGTGGGAGATGACGGAGGCTGACCTTGAGCGCCAGGGCATTCCGCCGCCCTACTGGGCCTTTGCCTGGCCGGGCGGGCAGGCGGTGGCACGGCTGATCCTCGACCGGCCGGAACTGGTGAAGGGCAAGCAGGTGCTCGACCTCGGCGCCGGGGGCGGGATCGCCGCCATCGCCGCCATGAAGGCCGGTGCGGCGCAGGCGACGGCGAACGATATCGACGCGCTGGCGCTGGCCGCCATCGCGCTGAACGCGGCAGCCAACAAGGTCGCCGTCGATGTGCTGGACCGCGACCTACTGGATGATCCGGCACGCGGCTGGGATGTCATCCTGGCCGGCGACCTGTGTTACGAAAAACCCATGGCAGGCCGCGTCATGGGCTGGCTGCGCGCCGCGGCATCGCGCGGCACCACCGTGCTGCTGGGCGATCCGGGCCGGGCCTACGCACCGGCGGACGGGCTGTACAAGCTGGGCGACTTCGCGGTGCCGGTCAGCCGCGATCTGGAAGACCGGGACATCCGACATACCGCTGTCTGGCAGGTGCTGCCGGGATAGTCCATTCCCCTTCCGCATCCGCCGCCCTAGATTAGGGGCATGAACCAGACAAGTACCCTCAGCCAGATCGACCATTGGGTCTTCGATCTCGACAACACGCTCTACCCGGCGTCGTGCAACCTGTTCTCGCAGATCGACTGGCGCATGACCGGCTTCATCTCCGAGACGCTGAAGCTGCCGCCCGAGGAGGCCCGCGCGCTGCAGAAGGCGATGTTCCGCAAATACGGCTACACGCTGCGCGGCCTTATGCTGGAACATGGCGTGCCGCCGACCGACTTCCTAGATTACGTCCACGATATCGACTATGCGCCGGTGCCTGCCTGCAGCCGGCTGAAGGCGGCACTGGAAGCCCTGCCGGGCGAGAAGCTGATCTTCACCAACGGCACAGTGCGTCATGCCGAACGGGTGCTGGAGCGCCTCGGCCTCGATGGCTTCGCCGGCATCTTCGACATCGTTGCGGCGGACTATACGCCGAAGCCCGACCCCGCCCCCTATGACCGCTTCGTAAAGCGTCACGCCGTCGATCCGCGCCGCACCGCGATGGTCGAGGATATCGCCCGCAACCTGGTGCCCGCCGCCGCCCTCGGCATGACGACGGTGTGGGTCACGGGAAGTCCCGACTGGGCGAAGGACGGCAGCGAGGGCGACCATATCCACCACGCCACCGACGATCTGGCCGGCTGGCTGGAGACACTAACCGCGAAAGCCCCCGATACGCCCGGCGGCAGTTGACTTGGGAGGGTGGTCATACCATCCTCTCGCCCGCCTTTCAGACCGTACCAATTTCGAGGAAACCGGCCATGAGTGACGCCTCCCTGCAAGCCACCATCGATGCCGCCTGGGAAGACCGGGCCAATGTCGGCCTCACCACCAAGGGTGAGATCCGCGACGCCGTCGAGGCGGCGCTGGAGGGGCTGGATTCCGGCAAATACCGCGTCGCCTCGAAGGAGACCGGTTCCTGGGTGGTGCATCAGTGGCTGAAGAAGGCGGTGCTGCTGTCCTTCCGCCTCTATGACATGGCGCCGATTCCCGGCGGCCCGACCGACCCGGTGCGCGGCCCCTCGCCCTGGTTCGACAAGGTGCCCTCCAAGTTCTCCGGCTGGGACGAGGCGAAGTTCCGCGCCGCCGGCTTCCGCGCCGTGCCGAACTGCGTGGTGCGCCGCTCCGCCTATATCGCCCCCGGCGCGGTGCTGATGCCCAGCTTCGTGAACCTCGGCGCCTATGTCGACAGCGGCACCATGGTCGATACCTGGGCCACCGTCGGCTCTTGCGCGCAGATCGGCAAGAATGTGCACCTGTCCGGCGGTGTCGGCATCGGCGGCGTGCTGGAGCCGCTGCAGGCCGACCCGGTCATCATCGAGGATAATTGCTTCATCGGCGCGCGCTCCGAAGTCGTCGAGGGCGTGATCGTCGAGGAAGGCTCGGTCCTGTCCATGGGCACCTTCATCTCGAAGTCCACCAAGATCATCGACCGCAACACCGGCGAAATCTTCATGGGCCGCGTGCCGGCCTATTCCGTGGTGGTGTCGGGCAGCCTGCCCGGCAAGCCGCTGCCGGACGGCACGCCCGGCCCGTCGCTCTATTGCGCCGTCATCGTGAAGCGGGTGGATGCGCAGACCCGCTCCAAGACCTCGATCAACGATCTGCTGCGCGACTGAGGCTGATCCCGATGGCCCTCCAGGACCCTGCAACCGGGGCACTCGACCCGGTTTCCCTCGCCCAGGCGCTGATCCGCTGCCCCAGCGTCACGCCGGCGGACGAGGGCGCGCTCGACGTGCTGGCGCAGGCGCTGGAGGGCATCGGCTTCACCTGCGAGCGGCTGCGCTTCGAGGAGGAGGGCACGCCCCCGGTCGATAATCTCTATGCCCGCATCGGCACGGCGGGGCCGGTGTTCTGCTATGCCGGCCATACCGACGTGGTGCCGGTAGGCGATGCGGTGGCCTGGACCGTCGATCCCTTCGCCGCCGAAATCCATGACGGCGTGCTGTACGGGCGGGGCGCGGTGGACATGAAATCCTCCATCGCCAGCTTTGCAGCCGCCGCCCAGGCCTATATTGCGGCTGCCGGCACCCTGCCCGGCTCCATCGTGCTGCTGATCACCGGCGACGAGGAAGGTCCGGCGATCAACGGCACGAAGAAGATGCTGGACTGGATGGCGGCGCGCGGCGAGACCATCGATGCCTGCGTGGTGGGGGAGCCGACCAACCCGACAAAGCTGGGCGAGATGGTGAAGATCGGCCGGCGCGGCAGCCTCACCGGTCGACTGACCGTCTATGGCGCGCAAGGCCATGTCGCCTATCCGCATCTGGCGGACAATCCGATCCACCGGCTGGTGCGCATGCTGGCGCCGCTGTCGAAGACCTACATCGACGAGGGCAGCGATTATTTCCAGCCTTCCTCCGTGCAGATCACCACGGTGGATGTCGGCAACCCGGCCACCAATGTGGTGCCGGCGCAGGCGAAGGCGGTGTTCAACATCCGCTTCAACGATCTGTGGACCTCGAAGAAGCTGGAAGCCTGGCTGCGCCAGATTTTCGACGAGGGGCTGGGCAGCGATGGCGGCAGCTACGAGCTGAAATGCTCGGTCAGCGGCGAGAGCTTCCTCACCGAACCGGGCTGGTTCTCCGACCTGCTGCAGGATGCCGTCGAAGGCGTGACCGGCCTGCGCCCGGAACTCTCGACCACCGGCGGCACCTCGGATGCCCGCTTCATCCGCTCGGTCTGCCCGGTCGCGGAATTCGGGCTGGTCGGCCAGACCATGCACAAGGTGGATGAGCGCGTGGCGGTGGAGGATATCCGCCGGCTGGCCGACATCTTCAGGGCCGTGCTGACCGCCTTCTTCGCCCGCAACGAAGCGGTCCGCTAGCATGAACTTGCCGAGCCAGGCGGAGATCGCCAAGGCGCTGTACGGCGCCTGGCGGCTGGCGCGGTTCGATGCGCGCGGGCTGGAGTATTTCGACCGCAGCCTGGACGGCTTCTGGAAGAGCTTCTTTGCCGCCGCCATCGCGGCACCGGCGCATTTCGGCCTGCTGGCGCTGGCCGGCGGCGATTCGCCGATTGCTATTGGCGGGTTGTTTGGCCTGCTGCGCGAGGCGGCGATCTACGCGATCTCCTGGCTCGCCTTCCCGCTGGTCATGGTCTATGTGGCCCGCCATCTGGACCGGGAAGAACGTTATTTCGATTATATGGTGGCCTATAACTGGGCCAGCCTGCTGCAGATCGTCGCCTTCCTGCTGGTCTCCGCGCTGGCTGTCGGCGGCGTGTTCCCCGATGCGCTGGCCGGCTTCGCAACCATGCTGATCTTCGTCGCCATCCTGATCTATCAGTGGTTCATCGCCCGCACCGGCCTCGCCATCGGCGCCGGGGCCGCCGTCGCCGTTGTGTTCTTCGACATGGTGGTGGGGCTGATGGTACGGCTGCTCGGCCAGTCAGTCGCTTTCTGACAGCAGCTCCGACGGATAATCGACGCGGGTGAGATACAGCCCGTCCGGCGGCGCGGTCGGCCCGCCGGCGCGACGGTCGCGTGCCTCCAGCGCCTGGCGCAGATCGTCCTGCGTCCAGGTGCCCAGTCCGACCAGCGCCAGCGTGCCGGCGAAGTTCCGCACCTGATGATGCAGGAAGGAACGCGCTTCGACGACCATCTGCACCTCCTCCCCGATGCGTGACACCTCCAGCCGGTCGAGCGTCTTCACCGGGCTGGCCGCCTGGCATTCTTTCGCGCGGAAGCTGGAAAAATCATGCGTGCCCAGCAGCAGCTGCGCGGCCTCGTGCATCGCACCGGCATCCAGCGGACGGGGATGCCACCAGACCCGCCCCCGATCCAGCACCGGCCGCGCCCGCCGATCCAGGATGCGGTAGAGATAGGCCCGACCCACTGCCGAGAAGCGGGCATGGAAATCCTCATGCGCGTAGTGCGCGGCCAGCACGACCACGGATTCATCGCGCAGATGCGCGTTCATCCCGTCGCGCAGCCGGCCAGGCTCGATATCCTTGTCGATTTCCAGATGGCAGATTTGTGCGGTCGCATGCACGCCGGCATCGGTGCGGCCGGCAGCGGTCAGCTGCACGGTTTCGCCAGTCAGCCGGGTCAGCGCCTCTTCCAGCGCCTGCTGCACGGAGGGACCATTATTCTGCCGCTGCCAGCCGACATAGGGGCGTCCGTCATATTCGAGGGTAAGGCGATACCGTGGCATGGCGCTTTTTGTCACACCTGTCTGGAATGTCACAAGTCCGTAACGATTTGTTAGGCCCTTTGGCGCATTTTGCGCCGCAACAAAAGGCGCAGACCGCCTTATACCCTGATTTGAAGAAGACCGAGAAAGCGATGGACGATCCCAAACCGGGTGCCGTCGAGGAACCCGAATTGCAGAAGCTGCTCGCGCACTGGCACGAGATCCGTGGCGACCGGGTCCTGCCGACCCGCGCCGATCTCGACCCGGTGCTTTTGCCCTTTCCGCTGGACCGGCTGTACCTGATCGAGGTGCGCCGCGACCCGGAGGATTACATCATCCGCCTCGCGGGCGAAACCGTGCAGCGCTTCTATCGTGGCCGCGTGGCGGGCCGCAGCATCAGCGAGGTGACGCCGCGCGACTTCACCGCGCCGCTGATCCAGCACCTCAGCGCCGTCAGCCACACCCAGCGCCCGGCCTATGCGAAAAGCGGCTTTGCCGCGCGCAACTCCATCTTCCGCTATTCACGGCTGGTGCTGCCGTTCGGAGAGCCGGGCCGCACGACCCACCTGCTGGGGGCTGTTGTGCAGTATTTCTCGCTGGCCGAACTGGTTCATGTGAACCCTGACGCCGCCCGGCCGCTGCCGGACATCAGCAACGCCGCCTGAGCGGTCAGCCCAGAATCGTGCCCTTCGGCAGCGGATAGCCGCGTAGCAGCGCGTCTGCCTCCATTGCCGCCTTGCCCGGACGCTGCACGCGCAGCAGCCGCAGCGCCCCCGCGCCACAGGCCACGGTCAGGGCCTCGTCCAGCACGGTGCCGGGCGTGCCGCTGCCGTTGGCCAGTTCGGCCTTCAGAACCTTCAGCCGCTCGCCCTGATGCAGGAAGAAGGAGCCGGGCCAGGGATCGAAGGCGCGGATTTGCCGTTCCAGCTCAGCCGCCGGCTTCGTCCAGTCCAGCAGCGCCTCCTCCCTGGTCAGCTTGGCGGCGTAGGTGACGCCCGCTTCCGGCTGTGCCACAGGCTTCAGCGTGCCGGTATCCAGCCCGTCCAGCGCGGCGACGATCATCCGGCCGCCCATATCCGACAGTGCATCATGCAGGCTCTGGCCGGTGGTCTCCGCCGTGATCGGCACCGCCTCGCTGAGCAGCATCGGCCCGGTATCCAGCCCCTCATCCATCTGCATGATGGTGACGCCGGATTCGGCATCGCCCGCCTGGATGGCGCGCTGGATCGGTGCCGCCCCGCGCCAGCGTGGCAGCAGCGAGGCGTGGATGTTCACGCAGCCAAGGCGCGGCGCGTCCAGGATCGGTTTCGGCAGGATCAGCCCATAGGCCACCACCACCGCACAATCGAGATTCAGGGCGGCGAACGCCGCCTGTGCCTCCGCATTGCGCAGGCTCTTCGGCGTGCGCACGTCGATGCCCTGCGATTCCGCATAGGCGTGCACCGGCGAGGGGGTGAGCTTGTGGCCCCGTCCCGCCGGGCGTGGCGGCTGGGAATAGACGGCGGCGATCTCGTGCCCGGCCGCGATCAGCGCCTTCAGCGCCGGGACCGAGAAGTCCGGCGTGCCCATGAAGGCAAGGCGGAGTCTGGTCATTACGCGTTGGCCGGCTCGGCCATCGCCTTCTTCGCCTTCAGCAGCTTGCGCGCGATGATGCCGCGCTTCAGCGAGGAGAGGTGATCGATGAACAGCACGCCGTTCAGATGGTCGATCTCATGCTGCACGCAGACCGCCAGCACGCCGTCCGCCTCGATCTCGCGGATTTCGTTCTCATAGTCGATAAAGCGGATCTTCACGCTGGCCGGACGCTTCACCTCGGCATAATGCTCCGGCACCGACAGGCAGCCTTCCTCGTAGCTCTTGATCTCCGGCGATTCCCAGATGATTTCCGGATTCGCCATCTTGAAGATCACCGGATCCTCGTCCTTGCGGGCGATGTCCATGACGATGACGCGGTTGGAGATGCCGACCTGCGGTGCCGCCAGTCCCATGCCGTTCTCGGCATACATGGTCTCCACCATGTCATCCATCTGCTTGCGGATGGTGTCGTCCACACGCTCGACGGGCAGCGCCTTCTTCTTCAGGCGTGGATCGGGAGCAACGACGAGGGGCAGTACGGCCATGATTGGAACCATTCGAATAAACTTGCGTGAACGGCCATTACCTAAGCAGCAGCGCATGCAGCGTCAAGCTTTGCCGTAGTGTGTGCAGCATTGGTGGACGCCCCGTCCCGCGCCACGATATACAGTAGGGATGATGCTCGATTCCCTCGATCCCACCCTGATCATGCTGCTGGCCGGCGGCGCCGCGCTGCTGGCGATGGCGCTCGCCTTCTGGCTGGCCCTGCGCGACCGTGGCGGCAGCGAAGCCGAAGCGCAGGCGCGCGAACAGGCCGCCCTGATGTCGGAGAAGCTGATGGCGGCGCAGGCGGAGCTGGCCGGGCGGCTCTCGCAGCTTGCCGAGAGCCAGGCCGCCGCGCAGGCGCGCCTCGCCCAGCAGATGCAGGCGCAGGAACGCCAGCTCTCCAAATCGGTCGAGGAGCGGCTGGCCGACGTCACCCGCCGGGTCGGCGAGAGCCTGGAGAAAAGCTCCACCCAGGCGACCCAGTCCCTGACCGAGCTGAAGGAGCGCCTTGCCGTCATCGACGCGGCGCAGAAGAACATCACCGAGCTGTCCACCCAGGTGGTGGGGCTGCAGGACATCCTCTCCAACAAGCAGGCGCGCGGCGCCTTCGGCGAGGTGCAGCTGGAAAACCTCGTGCAGGCAGTGCTGCCGCCCAACGCCTACCAGTTCCAGGCGCAGATCGGCGACGGGCGGCGCGTCGATTGCCTGCTGATCCTGCCCAACCCGCCCGGCCCCATCGGCATTGACGCGAAATTCCCGCTGGAAGGCTACCGCGCCCTGCAGAACGCGGCGGACGATGCCGCCCGGAACGTCGCCCGCAAGGCGCTGGGCGCCTCTGTGCTGAAGCATGTGCGCGATATCCGCGACCGCTACATCGTGCCGGGCGAGACCGCCGATTCGGCGCTGATGTTCCTGCCGTCCGAGGCGATCTATGCCGAGCTGCACGCCAATCTGGGCGATGTGGTGGAGCAGTCCTACCGCGAGAAGGTGTGGATCGTCTCGCCGACCACGCTGATGGCGACGCTGAACACGGTGCGTGCCGTCCTGAAGGATGCGCGCATGCGCGAACAGGCGCACATCATCCAGCGCGAGGTGCAGCTGCTGGGCACCGATGTCGGCCGGCTGGACGAACGCGTCGAGAAGCTGCAGACGCACTTCAACCAGGCCGGCGAGGATATCCGGCAGATCCGAATCTCGACCGACAAGGTGACCAAGCGCGCCGGGCGGATCGAGGAATTGCAGCTGGGTCCGGCGGAGGAAACGCCGCTGGTGCCGCCGCCCGACCGTCTCGCCGGAGAATAGACCTATGAGTACGCTGAAACCGTCCGCGCAACGCGTCCAGGAAGCACTGGCCGCCCACGGGCTGGGGCTGGAAGTACGGGAATTCCCGGCCTCCACCCGCACCGCCGAGGACGCCGCCGCCGCCATCGGCTGCACCGTGGCGCAGATCGCGAAATCGCTGATCTTCCGCGGCAAGACATCCGACCGGCCCGTGCTGGTGATCGCCAGCGGCGCCAACCGGGTGGATGAGAAGAAGGTCAGCGCATTGATCGAGGAGAAGATCGGTAAGGCGGATGCAGAATTCGTGCGCGCCCGTACCGGCTTCGCCATTGGCGGGGTGCCGCCGGTCGGCCATCTGGAAGCGCCCATCACCGTCATCGACCGCGACCTGCTGGCCTTAAGCGAAATCTGGGCCGCCGCCGGCACGCCCAACGCGGTGTTCCGGCTGACGCCTGGCGATCTCGCCACCCTCACCGGCGGTCAGGTCGCCGAGGTGGCGTAATCCCTAAACCGGGCGCCGTGCCTTCAGCGCCGTGGTCAGCGTGCCATCGTCGAGATAATCCAGTTCGCCGCCCACCGGCACGCCATGGGCGAGGCGCGAGACCGAGACATTGGCCTCGGCCAGCCGGTCGGTGATGTAGTGCGCGGTGGTCTGGCCATCGACCGTGGCGTCCATCGCCAGGATCACTTCCGTTACCGCGGGATCGCTGGCGCGGGTAACAAGCGCGGCGATGTTCAGATCCTCCGGCCCCACTCCGTCCAGCGCGGAAAGCGTACCGCCCAGAACGTGATAGCGGCCCTTGAAGCCGCTGGCGCGTTCCAGCGCCCACACATCGGCCACTTCCTCGACGACGCACAGGATCGACGGGTCGCGGCGCTCGTCCCGGCAGACGCCGCACGGGTCGCTGGTATCGAAGCTGCCGCAGACCGAGCAGGTGACGACCCGCTCCGCCGCCACCGACAGCGCCTCGGCCAGCGGCAGCATCAGCGCCTCCTTGCGCTTCAGCAATTGCAGCGCCGCGCGCCGGGCCGAGCGCGGCCCCAGCCCCGGCAGGCGGGCCAGCAGCTGGATCAGCCTTTCAATCTCCGGTCCCAGCATATGCGCCTCAATCCAGTTGCAGGGTCAGGGATTTAAGATAGGCGCTTTCGCGCAGGAAGGGATGCACCGGATGATCGGGGCCGGCCCCCGCCTGGCGCAGGATACGCCCGCTGCGACCAGCCTTCGCGAGGCCGATGCCGATCTGCTTGGCGAATTCCTCCTCCGGGGCGTTGTGCGAGCACGACGCCGCGAACAGGATGCCGCCCGGGGCCACCAGCGTAGCGCCCAGCCGCGCCATCTTCTGATAGGCGCGCAGGCCCGCCGCCAGATCCTTCTTCGACTTCACGAAGGCCGGCGGATCGCACACCACCACATCGAAGCGCTGCTTGGCCGAAGCCAGCTTTTCCAGGGTCTCGAAGGCGTCGCCCGCCTCTGCCGTCACCCGGTCAGCCACGCCGTTCAGCGCCGCCGTCTCCGCCGCCAGCTCCATCGCCGGTTTCGAGCGGTCCAGCAGCGTCACCTCAGCAGCACCCGCCACCGCCGCCTCGATGCCGAAGCCGCCGATATAGGCATAGACATCGATCAGCCGCTTGCCCTGGGCCAGCTTCGCCAGGAAGGCGCGGTTGTCGCGCTGGTCGTAGAACCAGCCGGTCTTCTGCCCTCCCAGCGGGTCACAGCGGAACCGTGCGCCGTTCTCCACCAGCTCGATCGGCCCCTCGCCGCCGACTGCGGCGCGGATGCCAGTTTCCAGCCCTTCCAGCGTGCGGGCGGGGCTGTCATTGCGCAGCACTATGCGCGACGGCTTCAAAAGGTCGGTCAACGCCTCCAGCAGCGGAGCCTCCAGCCGGTCCATGCCGGCACTGTTCAGCTGCACGGTGAGCGCGTCGCCGAACCGGTCGATGACCAGCCCCGGTAGCCGGTCGGCCTCGGCATGGACCAGCCGGTAATAGGGTTCGGCGAACAGCCGCTCGCGCAACTCAAGCGCCGCGGCCAGCCGCGTGCGAAGGAAGCCGGCATCAATGGCGAGGTTCGGCCGGGCGTCAAGAAAGCGCGCCACAATCAGCGGCTTCGCATTGAACAGGGCGGTGCCCAGCTTCTCGCCGCGCGCATCGGCCAGCGTGACGAGGCTGCCCGGCGGCAGTTCCTTCAGCGCCGGGGTCATCTGCACCTCGTTGGCATAGACCCAGGGATGGCCGCCGCGCAGGCGCTTGTCGCGGCCGGTGGCGAGGGTGACGGTGGGATGCATGCGTACTCTTGCGGTTACGGAATTCAGTCGCCGGCAGCCAGGCTGTCGCGGCGCGGATCGGCGCCGCCCAGCAGCGTGCCGTCGGACAGTATCTTTATCGCCTGCAGCCCGCTGACCAGCAGGCCGCGCTCCACCTTGTGGCCGCGCGCCGCCAGCGAGCTGGCCAGCGCATCGGCATCGGCGCGGCGCTCGATCTCGCTGGGGCCGTTGCGGTTGGAAATGTTCGGCAGCTCGATGGCGGCCTGCGGGTCAAGGCCCCAATCGACCACGCCGACAATCGTCTTCAGCACGTAATTGATGATCTGGCTGCCGCCCGGCGAGCCGGTCACGAATTCCAGCCGGCCGTCCTTGCCGAACACCAGCGTCGGCGACATGGAACTGCGCGAGCGCTTGCCGCCCTCCACCCGGTTGGCGACCGGCACCCCGTCCGCCTCAGGCCGGAAGGAGAAATCTGTCAGCTCATTGTTCAACAGGAAGCCGCGCACCATCAGGCGGGAGCCGAACTCCGCCTCGATGGTGGTGGTCATGGAGAGCGCGTTGCCCGCGCCATCGACGATGGAGAGGTGGCTGGTCGCCGGCAGCTGCAGCGAGGCATCGGGCGCGAAATCCTGCGTACGCTTGCGCGGCACGTCGCCCGCCTCCGCCTTTTCGCCGGTGCTGCTGGCGACATCGATCAGCCGCGCGCGGCTGGCGAGATAGGCGCGGTCCAGCAGCCCCGCCACCGGCACATCCACGAAATCGCTGTCGGCGATATAGAGGTTGCGGTCGGCATAGGCCAGCCGCTGCGCCTCCAGCATCCAGTGCGCCGCATTGCTGGACAGCCGCTTCTCGTTCGGCAGGTCGAAGCGCTCCAGCATGGCCAGCACCATCAGCACGGTGATGCCGCCACTGCTGGGCGGTCCCATGCCGCAGACCGTCCGCGCGCGGTAGCTGCCGCACACCGCCGGACGTTCCTTCGCCTCATAGCCGGCGAGGTCGGCCAGGGTCATGTCCCCGGGATTGCGCGGCGCACCGGTAACCGTGGCCACGATATCCTCCGCGATGGCGCCACTGTAGAAGGCCTTCGCACCGTCCGCCGCGAGGATGCGCATCGTGTCGGCCAGCGCCGGGTTGCGCAGCCGCTCGCCCTGCTTCCAGGGGGTGCCGTCCGGCTTGTAGAAATAGGCGCGCGCCGTGTCCTGCGTCAGGTGCTTCTCGCGGATCAGCGCCCGCCCCAGGCGCGGCGGCACCGGGAAGCCCTCCTCGGCCAGGCGGATGGCGTCCTCGAACAGGCTGGCCCAGGGCAGCTTGCCATGCTTGCGATGCGCCAGCTCCAGCACCCGCATCGTGCCCGGCACGCCGACCGAGCGGCCGCCGACCACCGCCTCGAAATAGGAGAGTGGCTTGCCGTCCTTATCCAGAAAGCGGTCGGGCTTTGCGGCCGCCGGCGCCGTCTCCCGCCCGTCATAGCTGGTGGTGCGGCCCGCCTTCTTGTCGAAATGCACCAGGAAGGCGCCGCCGCCAATGCCGGAGGATTGCGGCTCCACCAGCGTCAACACCATCTGCGCGGCGATGGCGGCGTCAATGGCCGACCCGCCGGCGCGCAGCGCCTTCAGCGCAGCCTCCGTCGCCATCGGGTTGGCGGTGACCGCCATGTATTTCGTGGCGCGGGCCGGCTCGGCCGCCTGTGCGGCAGGCAAGAATGCCAACAGGGCAAGACAGGCGATCAGCAGGCGGCGCATGGATGACTCCGTTCCGGAACGCCGGCAGGGTAGCGCCAAGCCGGTGTCTTGGCGAGAGGCTCGGGCGAGAGGCTGCCTCAGCGCGGCTTCCGCCCCAGCACGATGGGCTGCACCGGCTGCGCGCCCAGATCCCAGGGGAAATAGATCCAGGTATCCTGGCTGACCTCGGTGACGAAGGTATCGACCAGCGGCCGACCCTTCGGCTTGGCGTAGACGGTGGCGATATGCGCCTTCGGCAGCATGTCGCGCACCAGCTTCGCCGTCAGGCCGCTATCGACCAGATCGTCCACCACCAGCACGCCGGTGCCGTCGCCGGCCACATCCTTCAGCACCTGCATGTCGCCCTGCTTGCCCAGCGCCTTGGCATCGTCATAGCTGGCCACGCAGACCGTATCGACCAGCCTTATTTCCAGCTCGCGCGCCACCACCGCCGCCGGCACCAGCCCGCCGCGCGCGATGGCGACGATGCGCTCGAACGGTCCCTGTTCCAGCAGTCGCCAGGCGAGTACCCGCGCATCGCGGTGCAGTTCCTCCCAGGAGACGAGAAAGGGCTTGTCGGCAGCTTGGGTCATGATCGGCGGCTCCGGCCTTGGACGTTCTGGCGTGACAATCCGGCCAGCCTATACCGAAGCCGGCCTCCGGTCGCAATGCCTCGCGCAAACGAAACCGGCGCCGGAGAGACCCCGGCGCCGGTTCGAGAACTAAGAGAGCGTCACGCGTCAGCGCAGGTAGAGATGCACTTCGCTGCCGCCCGCATCGCCGCTGCTGGCGGCGGACAGGTTCACCCGTGCCGGCGGCAGACCCATTTCGGTGAGGGTGCGCAGCACCCGCTCCGCATTGCGGCGGGCACTGCTGGAGCCAAGCGCTGCCTGCGCCGCATTGCCCTGGCTGGGGCTGACGGCGACCAGGTCGAAGGTTGCATCCGGGCGTCGCTGCAGGGCGGAGGAAACTGCGCTGTACAGTGCCTCCTCATAGGCGACGTTCGGACGGTCGAAGCGGATCACGACCAGCGGACGCCCGCCGGCCAGGCTGCCCTGCTGCGAGGCCGGGCCGACATAGTTCGGCTGCGCCGGCAGGCCGCCGG